>CAZREL010000023.1:0-13249 GCA_964599385.1 uncultured Gammaproteobacteria bacterium | reverse complement strand
ACTATGCCAATATTATATCACATAAACTATATTTTGTCAATTAGTTTGTCTTCCCATTAGGGATTAATTAAACCAAAAACAAAAATAACCCCAATATTAGGGTTATTTTTATATGCTTTCTTATGGGGTGGCTAAGCGCAAAAGTTGGAAAACTTTTTTGATGGAATATTTGGTTGATTGATATAAAAAAAGACCCCTTTTCAAGAGTCTTTATTACTAATTTTATAAACTGGGTAAACTGGGCCCTTAAAACCAGGTTTTGGTTTTATTTTCTTTTCTTTCTCTTTATTCGGTAAATTTGCAAGAACAAATGGCACAACGAGACACATAATATTAATTAATAATGGTAAGCCTGACATTTTAAACAAAAATACCTGAACAAATAATAACCCAATCAACCCACAAAGCAAACAAACAGAGTTAAATAAAAGTTTCTTGTTTGTTAATTCAAGTGGCCAGTTTTTTGAAAAACTATTCAACGCTACACCAGCAATGATCGGCCCAGCGATAAACAAAAAAGAAAGAATTGCAGACATGCTAATTGTTAACATTGCAGCAGAGGTCCAACCGAGGAATCGAATGTTCTTTTTCATGATCTATGTATTTTTATAATTAATATTTCAATGAACTATGCCAATATTATATCATATTTACTTTATTTTGTCAATTAGTTTGTCTTCCCATCAGGGGTCTGATAAATATAAAACAAAAACAACCCTAATATTAGGGTTGTTTTTTATGGGTGCCCAGAGAGAATTGAACTCTCGATAACAGGACCACAACCTGCTGTGTTACCACTACACCATGGGCACCATGTATTCAATTGAATGTACGCCCAGCAGGAATCGAACCTACATAACCAGCTTAGAAGGCTGGTGTTCTATCCATTGAACTATGGGCGCAGAATAAAACATTAAAACGCTTAATAAGCGTCGTTTTCTATATTAATAAAATAGGCTTATATTGTCAACAAAGACCAAGGAAATCCTGTTGGCGCTTTAATTCATATATCATAATTGCCGCCGAAACGGATAAATTTAGCGAATCTACGCCATTTTTCATTGGTATGCGGAATTTCTCATCAACCGCCTTAAGCCAATCATCACTTAAGCCATAAGCCTCTGATCCAAGAACAATGGCTGTTTTTTCCGGAAATTTTATTTCATGACAAGATTTTGTGGATTGAGTTGCCGCCGCAAAACTCTTAATTTTATTCTCTTTTAGCCAAGAAATTGTTTTTTCTCTTTCGCTTTTTACAATTGGCAAGAAAAAAACTAAAGCTTCGCTGGCTCGAATAACATTAGGGTTATAAATATCAATCGGGCTATCATTAATAATTATTGCATCAACACCAAAAGCCTCGGCCGATCTAATTATTGCTCCAAGATTGCCAGGCTTTTCGATGCCCTCTAAAACTAAATAAGAAGATTTATCCTTCACTTTAATTTGCTTTAAATCAACTTTTTTCTGTTTAAAAATAGCCAAATAACCGTCCGGATTTTCTTTATATGACATTTTCTTAAAAACCGCCTCACTAACTTCAATAATTTCCTCTTGATCAGAATATATTTTTAATTCTTTATTAGCCAAATCTTTAGAAAAAAATAGTGTTTGCATCTGCAGTCCAGCCTTTAAAGCCAAATCAATTTCACGTCGACCGTCAATTAAAAAAAGGCCGGTTTTTTTTCTATTTTTAGAATCTTTCAAAAAAGCTGTCTCTTTTATAAGCTTATTATCAAGACTTGAGATATTTTTCATAATAAATTAGTCTATATTTTATACCTTCATTATATATTATTGTGCTATAATTGCTATATCAAAAGATAAAAAATTAATAATATGCCGATTCCTCAGTTGAAAAAAAGTTCTATAGAATCATGGAAAGACAACAGATCATCTAATTATGTCAAAAACGGAAGAAAAAAACCCTCCAAACACCCAATAATTAATTTTCTCTTAAAAAAGAGAACTCTTAAAATTATTGGAATTCTTTTAGTTGTTGGAATAGTGTCGGTTAGTCTTTTTATTTGGATAATATCAAGAAATCTGCCAAATCCCGACCAATTATTAGATAGGGAGATTGCCCAAAGCACAAAAATATACGACAGAAGTGGCGAACATATCCTTTATGAAATAAGTGGCGATGAAAGAAGAACATTAATAAAGATAGATGAAATTCCCGATAATGTAAAAAATGCTGTTGTTTCTATTGAAGATAAAAATTTTTATACCCACAAAGGTTTTAGTTTTTTTGCCATGGCCAGAACTGCCATAACAAACGTTATTTATAACCGCAGTGCCGGCGGTTCAACCTTAACTCAACAATTTGTAAAAAATGCGGTCTTAACTCCAGAAAAAACAATTATCAGAAAAGTTAAAGAAATAATTATTTCCTACCGTTTAGAGAAAAAATTTGATAAAAAAGAAATATTACAAATGTATCTGAATGAAATACCTTATGGCTCCAACGCTTATGGAGTTGAAGCGGCCAGTCAAAAGTATTTCGGTAAAAGTGTTAAAGATGTTACTTTACCGGAAGCGGCTGTTTTAGCCGCTATTGTTCAACAGCCAAGTCGTTATTCGCCTTACGGTCCGAATAGGGATAGATTAATGACGAGAAAGGACTACGTCCTAACTTTAATGGCAGAACAAGGTTATATTTCTCAAGAAGAAAGTGAACAAGCCAAGCAAGTGGAAATTTCTTTTAAGGGAAAAGAAACCAATATTACCGCTCCGCACTTTGTCATGTATATAAAAGATATTTTAGCGGAAAAATATGGTGAAAAAACAATTGAACAGGGTGGTTTAAAAATAATTACCACTCTTGATTTTAATAAACAAAAAATTGCCGAAGATGTTATAAAAGAAAAAACAGAAAACTATAAGGAAAAATATAATGCTTCAAACGCCGCCCTGGTATCTATTGACCCCAAAACAGGTCAAATTCTGGCTATGGTCGGATCAAAAGATTATTTTGATGATGAAATAGACGGCCAAGTTAATGTTGCCATGAGATTACGACAACCAGGCTCTTCAATTAAACCATTGGTTTATGCTGCTTTATTTGAAAAAGGTGGTTATAATCCAAACACTCTTTTATACGACGTTAACACTAATTTTTCCAATGATCCGGCCAACCCGTATGAGCCAAGAAATTATGATTTAGGTGAAAGAGGTCCGGTAACAATAAAAAAAGCTTTAGCGGGGTCATTAAATATACCGGCTGTTAAAGCTTTATACTTGGCAGGGATTGATAATGTTATAAATTTCCTAAAAAATTTAAATTACACTTCTTTTGAAAATAAAGATCGTTTCGGGTTAGCCCTTGTTCTTGGCGGAGCTGAGGTAAAATTAGTTGAACATGTTAATGCTTACAGCGCTTTTGCCAGAGAAGGCGAAATACATGAATACACCGGAATACTTAAAGTTGAAGACAAAGAAGGAAAAGTTTTAGAAGAATATAAAGAAAACAAAAAAAATGTTTTAAGTGTTCAAAGCGCTAGGATGATAAACAGTATCATGACTGATAATTCTGCAAGAGCTTATGTTTTTGGTGAACACAACAAGCTCAACCTCGGCAACAGGCCTTCAGGGGCAAAAACTGGTACCACCAACGACTTTAGAGATGCTTGGACGATAGGATACACCCCCTCACTCGTTACGGGTGTTTGGGTTGGTAATAGTAATAATGAAAAAATGTCAGGCAAGGCCGACGGAAGTGTTGTGGCTGCTCCGATTTGGAATGAGTTTATGAAAAGGGCTTTAGAAAACGAAACAATGGAATCCTTTAATGCCCCCGATGAATATAAAACTGGAATTTCCATACTTGACGGTGAAATACCTTCCCAAAAAATTGAGATTGATAGAGCAACCGGATTACTGGCCGATACTTATACTGATCCAAGTTTAATAGAAGAAAAAACTATCAATAGTTATCATTCTATTCTTTATTACATAAACAAAGATGAGCCGCTTAAAGGAAAACCTGAAAACCCGGAAAATGACCCTCAATTCTTAATTTGGGAAAAAGCGGTTTTAGATTGGGCAAAAAAGAATGCCTCAAGTTCCGATGATTTTCTTCTAAATGCTTATGAAGAATTTAACAAAGAAGAAAATAAACCGGAAATTAAAATTAATTGGCCAAAAGATGGCGACACAATAAACTCCCCTTCATTGCCAGTTGAAATGGAGGCCGCCGCCAAGCTCGGTATATCAACCATAGAATATTTAATTAATGGAAACAGTTTCTTAATAAATAGAGAATATTCTCAAAAAAATTCAATAAATGTAGAAAAACTACCGAATGGTTTTCATAATTTAAAAGTTAAAGTTTGCGATCAATATCGAAATTGCTCAGAGCAAGAAATTAATTTCAATTTATCAATTAACAACAACCAAACAAGTAACGAAAAAAATGATTTAAATATCAATAACCCGACAAACGGATTAGGTGTTTCAAAAATAGATTTCCCTTTAAATATTAATTTATCAATACTAAAACCAAACCGGGTATTTAAATTAAATTTAAGCGTTATAAGAAGTGATGGCGATGTTTCGTTTTTTGAATCATTTAACGGTCCTCTGGAAGGAAATGAAAAAACGATAACAATAAATACTTTAGACTCCGGACAATACAACATAATAAGTGAATTAAGGGATTACAACGGAGATATAATAAAAAAAGAAATAGTAATTTCCGTAAATTAAAGAAAAAATCAGCCATTCGGCTGATTTTTTTTATTTAAAATATATTTAAAAATATTTAAGACTTAATAGGCATGACTATATATAAATAATCATCGTCTTTTTCCGCTTTTATAAGACAAGGCGAATTATCATTTAAAACAATAATTCTTACAAAATCACCATCTATATTATTTAATCCATCCAATAAATAACGATGGTTTATTGTTATTTCATTATCCTCACCTTCCGTTTTAGCCTCTAATTTAATTAAACTTTCACCGCTGGCCCCGGAAAAGGCCGACACAACAACCTTGCCGCTTGAAAATTGTAAAAAAATATCATTAACGCCTGTTTTAGAAAATAAAGCGGCTGCCTTAACGGCCCTAATTAATTCCGACTTCTTAATTAAAGATTTTGTCTTACTGGTACTGGGGATTATCTGTTTATAATCGGGATAATGACCATTTATTAATCTGGAGATAAGAGATACTGAATCAAAAGTGAAAAGAATTTGATTTTCTGATAAATATATTTTTATTTCACCACCATCATTATCAAAATTATTTAAAATTCTTAATAACTCTTGAACGGTTTTTGACGGAACTATAACTTTAATTTCTTTATCACTGTCCTCATCACTTTCACCGGCGCCATCTATTTTTAAAGTTTTTTCCGCCAAACGATAACTATCGGTAGCCGCCAAATCAAGTCTTTTATCAAAAAAAGAAAAAAGCACTCCGGTTAATTCAAGTCTATTTTCACTGGTTGAAACGGCAAAGACAATATTATTTAAAGCTTTTTTAAAATCATTAATAGGAAAAATAAAAGGATTTTCTTCGGGTATGGTTGGTATTAAGGGGAAATCTTTAGCTAATTCCCCTTTCATTTTTGTTTTATAGTTTCCGCACTCAATACTTAATTCATTATCCTTTTGATCTATTAAAACTTTTTCACCGGAATTAAGTAAATTAACGTATTCAGTGATTAATTTTGAGTCAACTGTAAAATCTCCCTCTTCTTCAACCTTGCCTCTTATTTTGTAATTAACGCCTATTTCAAGATTTGTACTGATAAGTTCTATATCACCTTGATAAGCTTTAATTAAAATATTATTAAGTATCGGCAAGTTAATATTTTTTGAAGTTGCATGACCTGTTATATTGAGACCTTTTTTTAAGTTTTCCTGTAGGCTGATAAATTTCATATTTGGTCCTTATTATATTATTAATTTATATATATTTAAGTAATAGTAATAATAAGCGAGTGGATAAAGTTTTAAAATTGGCTTTTTTTAAATTTTTATTAATGAATAAGCTTATTTTACTGTTGAAAAGACGGAGATTAAATTGTTGAATTTTTTTAATGCTTTGTGCGTAACTTTTTAAAAGTTGTTTTTATTAACAAAATATTAAATTAACTTCACAATATTTAAACAACTCAATAACAAGTTTTAAACAGAATAAATTTTACTGATCAGTCAAAAGCTGTTTTATTGACTCTATTTCTTGTTTTATTTTTTCATTACCATTATCTTTTATTTCGGAATTTATCTTATTATAAGAATGCATGGCTGTTGTATGGTCGCGACCGCCAAGCTCTTCTCCTATTGTTGGGTAGGAGGTGTTTAATTCTTCTCTAATAAGGTAAATAGCAATTTGTCTCGGCCAGACAAGCTCTTTTTTACGACTATTTCCAACTAAATCTTTATAAGTAATATTATAAAATTTAGCAGTTGCTTCAATTATATCTTTTGGACTTAAAGATTTGCTTTGAATATTAGAAATATAATCGCTTAAAATTTCTTTAACGCTTTTTAAACTCGGATCAATACCTCGAAATTGGTGAAAAGCTATAATTTTATTTAAAGCACCTTCCAATTCTCTAATATTATTTTGGACATGATCAGATATATAAGAAAGAATCTCCTTTTCTAAAGGAAAGTTTTTCTCAATGGCTTTTTTTTCTAAAATTGCCATTTTTGTTTCAATATCCGGTTTACCAACATCAGCTACCATACCGGATTCAAATCTTGATATAAGCCTTTTTTCAATTGCCGGAATAGCTTTTGGCGGCCTGTCTGATGTTAAAACTATTTGTTTATCGTTTTGTTGTAATTCGTTGAATGTGTGAAAAAATTCTTCTTGCGTTCCGTCTTTTCCGCCCATGAATTGAATATCATCAACTAAAAGTAAGTCGACATTTCTATATAAACTTTTAAATTCTTTAGCCTTTCCGCTTTTAACGGCCTGGATATAATGATTAGTAAACTTTTCACTGGTACAATATAAAATTTTATCTGTCTTTTTGGAGACAGCGTTACCAATCGCTTGTAATAAATGAGTTTTTCCTAAACCAACGCCGCCATATATAAATAGGGGGTTATAAGATTTCCCGAGGTTATTAACAACCGCTAAGCAAGCCGCATGAGCTAATTCATTACCTTTTCCAACAATAAAATTATCAAAAACATACTTAGAATTTAAACCGTGTTTGTTTTGTCCGTTTTCCTGGGGCGTCTCTTGATTATTTTGAAAAGGGGATGGCGTTATTACTGCCGGTCTTGGTTCGGGCTCGTCTTCTTGTTTTGCAGAGTTATTTTGATTAGAATTAAAAGAAATTTCCCCTTGTTGATTGTCTTGTTTTTTTAGTTCTATTTTATAAATTATTTCTTTTATTTCTTGTTTAGTGACATTTTCTAAGGCGCTTAATATGTTTTTATGATATTTTTCTTCTAACCATTTTTTAACGAAAGCACTGGGCACGCAAATAATAACTTTATCATTATCGAATAAAGAGATAAAAGTGTCTTTAAACCAGGTAACAAAATTAGCTCTGGATAAGCTTAATTCTATTTCCCCTAATACTGCTCGCCAAATCTGATCATTAGTCATAAGACAAAAAATTAAAACCGTCCTTAGAGAGTGACCGCCTGTGTCTATTATATTAAATAAAAACGCTAATCACAAGAAAAAAATAAATTAATATGTTAATAAAAAGGGGATAAGTCAGTATTTATTAAATACAAGTGTAATATTGACTCCCTGAAAAAAAGGTGTTATCTTATAGTAGCTATTGATTACTTATATATTGAATGAATATGCCAAAAAGAACGTATCAACCTAATAAAAAGCGTGCCAGTAAAAAACACGGATTTTTAAAGAGGATGTCGACTAAGGATGGCCGTGCCGTATTGAAGCGCCGCCGCGATAAAGGTCGCAAGGCGTTGTCTAAATAATGCCTAAAAACAGCTTGAGAAATAAAAAAGATTTTGACCAGGTTTTCAAAGCTGGTCAATCTTTTTATTGTCCAATATTAGGTATAAAAGCTTTAAAAAACGAACTACCCTTTAACCGGCTTGGTGTAATCATTGGCCTTAAAATAAGTAAAAAGGCGGTAGTGAGAAATAAGATTAAAAGACAAATTAGAGTAATATTTAACAAAAAAATAGAAAATTTGAATCATCATTACGATTTTGTTGTTATAATACTTGATAGAATTAAGGATAAAAGTTTTCAAGAAATCGAAGTATCCTTTGAAAACACATATAAAAGGCTAAGATTAAATTAAAAATATGATTTTTTATCTTAGTAATTTTTTTAAAAAAGTAGCTATTTCCCTTATCCGTCTTTATCAGAGAACATTATCTCCGGATCATGGTCCCATGAAAAAGATGCATCCGCACGGCTTTTGCCGTTTTTATCCAAGCTGTTCAGAATATACAGCTCAGGCGATTGAAAAATATGGTATAATAAAAGGCGGATTGATGGGGTCTTGGCGCATTATTCGTTGTAATCCTTGGAATAAAGGTGGTAATGACCCTGTTAAATAGGCTAATATTTAATAATAAAATAGTTTTCCACTTGTTATTAAGACATTAAAAAGTTATGAACAGTTTATTTACAACCCTGTTTTATCAGCCAATTTTAAATCTTCTCGTCTTTTTGCATGAAACCATATCTTTTTCGGATATGGGCATTGCCATTCTTATTTTTACAGCCGTTATTAAGCTTATCCTTTGGCCGCTTAATAAAAAATCAATTGAGGCTCAAAAGTCACTTCAGGATTTACAACCTAAACTTGATGAACTAAAAATAAAATATAAGGATGATAAGGTTGGCTTGGGACAAGAAACCATGAATCTTTATAAAGAGCATAAAGTTAATCCTTTTTCTTCTTGTTTGCCTCTTTTAATTCAATTTCCCTTCTTAATTGCTATTTTTAATATATTTAGAGATGGTGTTAATAATAAATTGGATTTAGTTTATCCTTTTATAAGTCACTCGGATAGCTTAAATATGATGTCGCTTGGTTTATTGGATTTAAGTAAACCAAATATTTATTTGGCTGTTTTGGCGGGTGCAGCTCAATTTTGGCAGTCAAGGATGATGTTGGCTAAAAAACCGGCGGTAAAAAGCGAGGGTTCTAAGGATGAAAACATGGCCGCTATCATGAGTAAGCAGATGATGTATTTTATGCCGGCCTTAACAATCTTTATCGGCATATCATTGCCGGGAGGCTTAACGCTTTATTGGTTTTTAATGACTTTATTTACTGCTCTTCAGCAGCTTCTTATTTTTAAGAAAAAGAACAATAACTATTCCAATGTTATAGAGGGTGAAACGGTAAAATAGAAAACATATCAAGATTTAAAAAAGAGGCTTAAAAGCCTCTTTTTTGTTTATTGAATATCCGTTGATGTGGCAATTGGAATCGTACTGGAGGCGATTACTTTTTCTTTACCGACCAAACAAACCGCTTGCCATGGAACATAATGTGATTTAAACCTGGTTTCAACCACCGGAGTTGTTGTTGCCCCCTCCGGGTAAACAACCTTATAATCGAAATAAGCATCGGCACCATTATGAGAACTCTCGGTACATTTTTTCTCGCCCGGGGCTAAAGAATCCGTTTTAATTATTTTAGTTGGTTCCGGCTTCACTATATTATATATTACCGGATCATTTATGGTAACCTCTCGACCATCTTTTACACCCCAAAAATCAAAATATAAATCATCACCTTCCATTCTTGACTGTATTAAAATGTAATTTCCGGTGTCATTAATAAAGCGAAAATCGGGCCAGGGATCATAAATTGTCGCGTCAGTTCCGGCCGGTTCATAATAGGAAACACGGTAGGAGTGGTTTCTTCTCATTGTAATCGGCAGTCCGCTTTGTAGAGCTGTTCTAAACATAGTTGTTCCAACCTGGCAAAGGCCGCCGCCATATTCCGGAGTCGTTTTATCGCCTTTAATAACTAATTCTGTTTTGTATCCGCCTTTTTCATCAATACTGCCAAGATTGCTTATTAGAGAAAATTCTTCACCCGGTTTAATTAATAAGCCATGAAGAGAGTTTGCCCCGGTTTTTATATTATGTCTTCTATTGGCTGATGAACCTTTGAAATTAGAGTGGCCGGTACCTATTATTTCCTTAATCTTTAAGTCTGTTTCACTTGAAAAAGACTCGGATGAAACATTATTTACTTTTAAATCAATCGATTCTGTTCCGGATAAAAAAGCTTCTTCAATTTTAGACGCATTAATTTCCAAATCCAAAGCCCTGCCATCTTGACCGTTTTGCCAGGCTGTAACCCGCCCATTTTCTATTTCAAATTTTGGCAAGATAATCTCTTTGTCTATTTTTGTTGCAATTTTTTCTTTTAAATAACCAATCATTTTTTCTTTGTCGAGAGATAATCTTAATTTATTATTTTCCTCTTTAACACTAATCCAAGAAACAACGTCTTCCGAATTTATTTTCCAAACATAATCCTTGTTGGTGTCTGTGAATTTAAGGCTTAAAGAATTGCCTTTTTGCATAAGGTCCTCCGCCTCCGGGCGCAATATTTCCAAACGATCTTTATTAAGACTTGGATAAACTGATTCTGTTTTAATAACAATGTTTCCGCTTTTAAAATCAGATAAAAAATTTTCCATGTCATTGAAAACTCTGTCATAATCAATGTCCTTGCCTATTTTTTCGGTATTGGCTATTAATTCGCCAGTTCCATTTTTGGTGTTGGAAAATGAAAAATAAGCATTTTCTGCCGCTACAATTGAGTCGGGAAAATTATTTTTCAAGAACTCCATAATAGGTTCTTTTTCAAGAAAGAAAACGCTTTTTTTATCGTTTTTTTCGAATAATGATTGTTTTATAAAAAGAAGGAAGTTCTTATTGCCACTTTTATCAAATAATATGGACACGCTTTCTTCCGGTAATATATAAAAAGAAGAATAATTTATTCCGCCATCAATGGATAACGATTCTTGCTTTAGATTAATTTTTTTTGCCCCATTTTCAAAAGAAAAACCATCAGCTTCAATTTTTTTAATTGCCGCGGCAATTAGCTCTAAAGCTTCTTGCCTTGTTTTTTCGGAGAAATCAATTTCTCCTATTTTAGTACCTGGATAAATTTTTCCTTCATATTTGTTTTTCCAAAACAAATAGAAAAAGCTTATGGCCAATAATATAAAAACGGCCAAGAAGATTAGAATATTCTTCGTTGCCGTCCTTTTATCCTTCATATGATTAATAGTTTTTATTCTTTTAGTTTTACTTCTATTTTTTCAGGATTTTTCTTATACAGAGTAATAGTTAATATCCCGTTTTCAAGTTCCGCCTCGACTTTTTTGTCATCAACCTCAGATGGCAATATAATTGATCTTGAAAAAGAACCCCAATAACATTCTTTGAAAAGATAATTTTCTTCTTTGATATTTTTTTCGCTTTCTCTTAGTCCTTTAATGGTTAATAAATCGTTATGAAGAGAAATTTTTAAATCTTCCGGTTTTACCCCGGCAATTGTTGATTTAATAATAATTTGATGTTCGTTTTGGTAGACGTCAATTGAAAGCTGTCCTTCCATTTCCAAGTTATCTTGAATCATCCAAGATCCAATATCGTCTATTGGTTCTTCTATTTTTTTAAGTTCTTCTTTTGGTTTTTTATTGAAAAACATATTTTTTTATTCTTCCTATAATGTACCAATTTTTAAGCTTTATGTAAATGATAAATTTAATAAAAACACCATTCTTTCGAAAGGTGTTTTTCTGGTGGGCCCGACAGAACTCGAATCTGTGACCTCTACGATGTCAACGTAGCGCTCTAACCAACTGAGCTACGAGCCCATATTAATTTTTCTGGTGGGCATAGATGGACTTGAACCATCGACCCCCGCTTTATAAGAGCGGTGCTCTAACCGACTGAGCTATATGCCCTATTATAATGAATCCCGACAAAAAATCAAGCAATTATTTTATATCACCTAAGAGCCTAATTATCAAGAGGATATTTTTTTAAGACGCGAAGCAATTTCCGGGATTATTGTTTCGGCTACATGGTTAATATCCTTTTCTATTTCAAATTGCGCCGATAAATGATTGCCGTAGGGTTTCCAGGGTTTAAGAATTTCCATAGAACTGATTCCGCTAAGAGAGAACAATCTTAAAGATGATTTTTCTTTAGCAACCTTTTTTATAACGGCGAAATGTTTAACTTTCGGTAAGCTACCGATGAGCTCATCAACCATTTCGTCTAAAGAAGATAAGTTAAAATCAGCCGCTTCGCTATCAAGCCTGGACCAAAGAAATTCTTCATTGTTTATTGACTTCAATTTATTTAAAATTTCTCCCCAAGCTTTTAAGGAGGTAAAGCTTTTGGAATAAAAAAGATTTTTGATGATTTCTTCTCGACGGCCGCCAAAACCAATTAGTTCCGAGCCGCTTAATAAAGTTTTTGGACTTAAATTGCCAATTTTAAAATTTTTAGTTTTCTTGATTATTCCGGCTAAGAGGCACGTGGCTATATCTTCGGAAATTAATTTTTCCGGGTGGTTTTTTAATAAGTAATATAATGTTTCCGATATGGCGGCGGTATTTAAATCTATATAATTTATTTGTCCAAACTCCTCATTTTTTGCATCATTATCAATATTAATAATGGTTGTCTTGTAAAAGAATTCGACATTGTTGTCATAAGTCGCACCGAATGATTCCAGATCGGGAGAACCGATTGATATAATCAAGTCATAACGAAATTCACCGGCTTTAGCGCTGACATCTTCCGGAGTAAAAAATCCCGAAGACGGTGATATAATAAAGTTTAAACTTTCCTTATCAAGAGAATACTTTATTTGATTAACAGTAGCATTTTTGATGTTTAGTGAAACGATAAAACGCCTAATATTTTCTAATTTGTTAGTAATTTGATTAAAATTTGGTAGAAAGGATAAATTACTATCTTTATTTGTACCCGCATTAAGTATGTCAACGGTTTTATTATTTTTCTTTAGGAATGAAAAAAGAGCCAATGACGCCGCCAAAGAGTCACTCTCTTCTTCCATTTTAAAGATGATTAAAATGTTATTTGATTTCTCTATTTGTCGAAAAATTTGGTTCTCTAAATCGAGCATTTCGGTTATTTTATCGGTAAAATTTTGTCGATTGCGACTCTTTAATATATAATTAATAAATTGCAAAGTCAAGCAAAAATAAGGGAAAATTCAATTGACTTAAGGGTGTTTTTTTGTTAATTTTAGTATATGAAAAAAGAACTTGACAAAA
>CAZREL010000022.1:0-13358 GCA_964599385.1 uncultured Gammaproteobacteria bacterium | reverse complement strand
TTTTGCTATATATGGAAAAAATATTTAAGTTAAAATCCGAATTTAAACCCGCGGGCGATCAGCCGCAGGCTATTTTAGAACTTCAAGGTGGGCTTGAGGCCGGTTTTGATTACCAAACTCTTTTGGGAGTAACGGGGAGCGGAAAAACATTTACCGTGGCAAACCTGATTGAATCATATAATAAGCCGACGCTTGTTATTGCGCCTAATAAGGCTTTAGCAGCTCAGCTATATCGCGAGTATAAGAATTTTTTTCCTGATAATGCTGTTCATTATTTTGTTTCCTATTACGATTATTATCAGCCCGAGGCCTATTTGCCGATTACCGATACTTATATAGACAAGGAGTCGATGATTAATCAGGAAATCGATCGTTTGCGCCATGCGGCCACTTCGGCTCTAATGTCGCGTCGCGATGTTATTATTGTGGCTTCCGTTTCTTGTATTTATAATCTCGGTGTCCCATCCTCTTATCTTGAAGCAAGACTTGTCTTGGAAAAAGGAACACCGATGACAAGAGCTGATTTGATTAAGCAGCTTGTGAAAATTCAATTTATTAGAACGACCGGGGATGTTAAACGCGGCGAGTTCAGGGTGCGCGGCGATATTTTTGAAATCAGGCCGATGTCGGAAAATATCGTTTACCGTTTGGAATTAAATGGCCAAGAAATCGGCCAGCTTTCGGTTATTGATCACTTAACAAAAAATATTTTGAAAGATTTGAAAGAAATAGTAATTTTTCCTCCCAAACATTTTATTTCCGATGCTCCGAGAATGGAAAAAGCGATGAAGGATATAAAAGAAGAACTGAAAGATCGTCTGGCTTATTTTAAGAAGGAAGGCTTACTGCTTGAAGCAGAGCGCTTGGAAAGAAGAACGCGTTATGATTTGGAAATGCTGCGCAGTCTCGGTTTTTGCCATGGTATTGAAAATTATTCCAGGCATTTAAGCGGCAAATTAGCCGGAGAAGCGCCTGATTCTTTACTCGCTTATTTTCCTTGGAAAGACGGCAAGCCTGATTTTTTAACTGTTATTGATGAATCGCATATTGCCGTACCACAAATCAGAGGGATGTATAACGGTGATAGGGCGCGTAAAAAAACCTTGGTGCAATACGGCTGGCGTTTGCCCTCCGCTCTTGATAATCGACCATTAAAATTTAATGAATTTGAAGAGCGGGTCGGGCAAGTTATTTTTACCACCGCGACACCGGGTGATTTTGAGCTTGAGCATTCTAAAAAAATAGCCGAACAAGTTATTCGCCCAACCGGCTTGGTTGATCCGGAAATTGAAATTCGTCCTGTTTTTGATAAAGCCAAAAACAGAAGCCAAATCAATGATATTATGGACGAGATTGCTGAAATTGCCGCTTTGGGAGAAAGGGCGATTATTAATACATTGACTAAAAAACAGGCTGAGGAATTGGACATATTCTTACGTGAGAAAGGTTTTAAATCTAATTATCTGCATTCCGATATCAAGACTTTAGAGCGCACGGAAATCTTAAAAGATTTTCGTCTCGGGAAGTTTGATGTTTTAATCGGAGTTAATCTTTTACGTGAGGGCCTTGATTTGCCGGAAGTAACTTTGGTGGCTATTTTAGACGCTGACAGGGAAGGTTTCTTGCGCAGTCAGACTTCTTTGATGCAAACTATGGGCAGAGCGGCGAGAAATGTTAAAGGTAAGATTATCCTCTATGCCGACAAAGAAACCGATTCTATGAAGCGAGCGATTAGGGAGGCGGAGAGAAGACGCAAGAAACAATTGGCTTATAATAAAAAATACGGCATAGAGCCGCGCAACGTTAACAAGAGTATAGAAGATTTTTTGGATATTCCTGAATAAAAAAATATGCCTGAAAAGATAATTATTCGCGGAGCGAAAATGCACAATTTAAAAGATATTAGCCTGGAAATACCGCATAATAAATTGACGGTAATTACCGGCGTTTCCGGAAGCGGTAAATCGTCGCTGGCTTTTGATACAATTTTTGCCGAAGGGCAGAGACAATATGTTGAATCTCTGTCTCCTTATATGCGCCAATTTTTAGGTCAGAAGAAAGCTGCTGAAGTTGATGAGATAATTGGTTTGGCACCGGCTATTTCAATTGATCAAAAGGCTCTTTCTCATAATCCGCGCTCAACCGTTGGAACGCTGACCGATATATATGATTATTTGCGTGTCTTGTATGCTCGCGTTGGAGAGGTTTTTTGTCCTTTGTGCGGTACTAAAATTGAGAAGCTTACCTCTCAAGAAATGTCCGATATCATTGTTTCCCGCGGCCAAGATTTAAAAGAGGAATATGTCACAATTTTAAGTCCGGTGGTACGCAGCCGTCAGGGAGAATATTATCAGCTTTTATATAATTATTTTAATCTCGGTTATTCTGAGGCCAGGATTGATGGTGAAATGATGTCTTTACGGGATAAGATAAATTTGGCGCCAAAAAAGAAACACGATATTGAGATTGTTATCGATAAGGTAATGTTAAACGATGGAACCAGGCTTAACGAGGCAATTGAAAATGCTCTTGAATACAGCAAAGGCTTGCTTGTCGCTAAGTTTAAAGATCAGGAATTTCTTTTGTCTTCCAATTGGACTTGTCCTAATGATAATTTTTCTTTTCCGGAAATCGAGCCGCGTCTTTTTTCTTTTAATTCACCGCACGGCGCTTGTCCGGAATGTTCCGGTTTAGGTCGAGCCAGCTTTTTTAAAGATGATAAATGTTTAGCTTGCAAAGGGGCGAGACTTAAGCCCGAAGCTTTATCTGTCCGCATCGAAAAAAAGAATATTGCTGAAGTTTCTGCTTTACCAATTAAAAAGACGCTTGATTTCTTTAATTCTTTTTTTGAAAAAATGACAAAGCGAGAACGAACAATTGCGGAGAATGTTGTTGTGCAAATTATCAGCCGTTTGGAGTTTTTGCTTAAAGTCGGGCTTGATTATCTCTCGCTTGATCGTGAAGCCCATACGCTATCAGGCGGAGAGGCGCAGCGCATTAGATTGTCTTCACAAATCGGTTCGCATCTTTCCAGAACTCTTTATGTATTAGATGAGCCGACAATCGGTTTGCATGAAAGGGATACGGAAAAGCTAATCGACACTTTAAAAAAGCTGCGTGATAAAGATAATACCGTTATTATCGTAGAACATGACGAGAGAACAATTTTAGACTCCGATTATCTTGTCGACCTCGGACCTTTAGCCGGCGTTCATGGCGGCGAGATAGTTGCCATAGGCGAAACAAAGAAATTATTGGCCGCTAAAAAACCGGCCGGTGATTCTTTGACTTTGCAGTATTTAAAGGGTGATAAAAATATTGATTTACCTGTCAAAAGAAGGGAAGCAAATCACGGCGCTTTGAAAATTATCGGTGCTCGTGCCAATAATTTAAAGAACATCAGCGTAGAAATTCCTCTGGGCCGCTTGGTCGGTATCAGTGGCGTTTCAGGAAGCGGCAAATCATCTTTTCTTTATGATGTCGTTTATAAAAATATTAATCATATTAAAAATCGTCCGGGAGGCAGAGCGAAACTTGAAGATGTCGCCGATATTAAGGGCACTGATTACATAAACAAGGTTGTTGTTATTGACCAGTCGCCGATTGGCCGTACGCCGCGTTCTAATCCAGCGACTTATACCGGAATCTTTACTCCTATTAGAGATTTTTTTGCCAATTTGCCGGAAGCCAGGGAAAGGGGCTATTCTATTGGTCGTTTTTCTTTTAACAGGTCAGGCGGCCGTTGCGAGGCTTGTGAAGGGGCCGGTTCCAATTTAATTGAGATGCACTTTTTACCGCCGGTATTGGTTGAATGCGAAGTTTGCCGCGGACGCCGTTTTAATCGCGAGACATTGCAAGTCAAATATAAAGGCAAGAACATTGCCGATGTTTTGGATTTAACTATCGATGAAGCGATAGATTATTTTGGTGATAATTATTATATAACCGATAAATTACGCGTTCTGCAATCAGTTGGTTTAGGTTACATAAAGATCGGCCAGAGCGCTACAACTTTATCAGGCGGAGAAGCGCAGAGAATTAAGATTGCTAAAGAATTGACGCATACGCTTGGTAAGCGAACTTTATATTTATTGGACGAACCGACAACCGGCTTGCATTATCATGACATCGATATGTTACTTTCCGTTTTGAATAAACTGGTTGAAAAAGGGAATTCTGTTTTGGTTATCGAGCATAATATGCATATGCTAAAATCCATGGATTATATTATTGATTTAGGTCCGGGAGGCGGTGAGGAAGGCGGTCGCTTAGTGGCCGCCGGATCACCCGAAGATGTTGTTCGAGAAGATAGTGTTACTGGGGAATATTTAAAATCATATTTAAAGAAATAAGTTTGAGACAAGAAAAAAGCCGAGCTCTCAGTGAACTCGGCTGTAAAATTACTTGCAAAATTAACAAATTAAATAATAGTTAACGTAATGTGTGGCCATGGCTTAATGCCACACCCCTTATGAAAAAGAACAATCGAAGTTGTTAGCTGGGAGAAGTTTAACAAATTTATAAAAAAATGTCAACACCAGAGGTCGATAGACTGAATAAATTGAAAAATAAGCAAAAGAAAGCCCCTAAAAAGCCTGGTGTTTATTTTTGGTTAGACAAAATGGGTCATGTTCTATATGTTGGTCGGGCCACGAGTTTACGAAATAGGCTCGGCCAATATTTTCAAAAAGACATTGACTCGCGCATTGCCGAAATGGTCTCTTTGGCTTATGATCTGCGCTTTGAGGAGACAGAAACGCTTTTAGAGGCCATAATTTTGGAGGCTAAATATATTAAAAAATACTGGCCTAAATATAATGTTAAGGATAAAGATAATCGTTCCTTTATTTATATTGTTATTCCTAAAGTCAATTTCGCTAAGCCAATAATTGTCAGAGAAAGGGATCTGAATAAATTTCCAACCAAAACAGCTTATGTTTTTGGGCCATACCAATCTTTCCAGCTTTTAGAAAAAGCTCTGCGCTTGATTAGAAAGATTTTTCCTTACGGAACTTGCCGGCCGGGACAAGGCAAAGCTTGTTTTGATTATCAAATTTCTCTTTGCCCTGGAGCTTGTATCGGCGCCATATCAAAGAGTGATTATAAGAAAAATATTGATAACATCAGATTGTTTTTAAGCGGCGATAAAAAACGCTTAATGAATAAATTAATAAAAACTAATCCAGAAAAAGCTAAAGCCTTGCAGCATTTACACGATGTTTCTTTGCTTAGTCGCGATAATGATTTAAAAGAAAAGCGTTTAAATCGTATTGAGGCTTATGATATTTCTCATCATGCCGGTAAAGAAGCTTACGGTTCGATGGTTGTTTTTTCCGATGGAGAAGCTGATAATGCTTCCTATCGTATTTTTAAAATTAAAGATGCTCCGGGGGGAGATGATGAAAGAGCTTTGGAAGAAGTCTTAAGGCGTCGTTTTGTTCATGTCGAGTGGCCGATGCCTGATTTAATAGTAATTGATGGCGGCTCTCCGCAAATCAGTTTTTTGTCAAAAATATTTTCTGGCGCCGCTTATCCGCCCATGGTCGGCATATCAAAATTTGGCGGTGACAAGCTTGTTTATCCATCCGGAGCCAAAAAAGAGTGGCGTGATTTAGCGGAAAGCATTAAAGGTGTTTTATTAAAAGCCAGGGAAGAGGCGCATCGTTTTGCTAACCGCGGCCGCAAGAAAGCTGCGCAAAAAAGTTTTTTGGGGAAATGAAATAATTAAGCAAAATTAAAAGCCGCTCTTTTTTAAAGGGCGGCCTTTTTGTTTTTAGTTTTTTTGTTAAATTTTTACGTCTTCTTCACTGCAAGCGATTTCGAAGACTCTTTCGCTTAATTCGCTAAAAGAAGTTATTCTTTCTACGGGGACGCCCATGTCTTTGAAATGGTCGTCTTTGAAGCCGCAGGAAGCGCCAAGAAAATCAATTATTGGCTTAGAGGCAAGTGCGCTGTGATATTCATGCGCTCTTGTTCCGATAAAAAGAATTTCATCGCGGCTGATTCCGTTTTGATCTGCCCATAATAAGCATTTTTTTAAGACATCGGCCGTTCCTTTTTTGGTGCTTGACTGGTCGACTAAGTTGAAACTATTAAAGTCGATGCCGACTTGTTTGAGTTTTTCTTCAAGCAGGTATTCGTGATTTATCAAGGCGAGTTTGATTTCCGATCTCCTTAAATCAGCCAGAGCTGATTTTATTCCGGGAACGCTTTCCGCTAAAATGTTTTTGAAAAAAATACTTTTTAACTGCGTCCTTTTTTTATCATTATCCGCACCGACAAATAAGCAGAAATTATTAAAGATTTTAAAAACGTCCTTGCCGATGCTTTTAATATCAAAATCATAGGGAAGTATTCCGTATCCAGCTTTCTTTAACTCGTCGTTAATTTTGCTTATATCGCCAATAAAGGAGAACCGCAACAAGGCGCCGGTTGTAAAAATTACTAACTTTTTCATATTATTAACTTTTTAATGAACAATTATTTTATTTTAATATAAAAATTGTTTTTTGTCAACCTCTGGGTAATATACTCTCTTTGTTACTAAATTTACAGATTTTCGTTTATATATATGCTATACTATATATAGTTATTAATAATAAAAAATATGAAAAAATCCCATGTTTTTCTAATTACTCTTGGCATTTTAGCGATTGCCGGGGTAGCTGTTACTTCTCTTGTGATGACCAATAAGAGAAATAACGAAGACAGGTTTTCCGTTAATGGTTCCGGCACGGTTTATGCTAAAGCCGATATCGCTAACATTAGCGTCGGTTTAAGAACCGAGGTTAAGCCAACAGCCGCTGAAGCGACTAAAGAAAATACGGAAAAGATGAATCAAATTTTAAATGTTTTAAAAGATTTAGGAATTGAATCAAAAGACATTAAAACTTCATCTTATAGCTTAAACCCTTCTTATACCTGGACCGAGAAAGACGGTCAAAAGTTAAGAGGCTATGAAGTTTATCAAAGCGTCGATATCAAGGTTCGTGACTTGGATAAGATTGGCGATATAATTTCTAAAACAACTGAAAAGGGTGCCAACCAAGTTGGCAGCATCAATTTTACCATTGATGATGAATTTGAATTGAGAAATGAAGCCAGGTCTTTGGCGATTGAAAAAGCCAAAGAAAAAGCTGCTCTCATCGCCGAACAAACCGGAATGAAGCTGGGGGAAATTAAAGGCATGTATGAGAGCGTTGTGGCTCCGGTTATGGCCTATGATTATTCTAATGTCAGAAAAGAAATGTTAATGGCTGACCAATCTGCCGGTGCGGTAAGCGCTCCTTCAATTGAAGCTGGCCAAAACGAAGTTAAGGTTGAAGTAACCTTAATTTATGAAATCAAATAATTAAATTTATTTTAATAAAAAAGACACCCTTGAAAATGAATTGTAGCCGAAAAGTAGACACTTTCGTGTCTACTTTTTTTGTGTTTTTATAAGGCATTGAAAGTTTTGATAATTTTTGTTATTTTGATTAGATTGAATTGTAATTTTTTATGTCAGAAGAGATATTAAATCATGAAATTTTTCAAGCAGGACTTATTTTGGGTTCCGATATTCATTCCATAGAACATTGGAAGCGTGTTGAAACATATGGCCTGATGATGGCGAAAAAGAACGGCGCTGACAAAGAAGTCATTTCTTTGTTTGCCTGTTTGCATGATGCCAGAAGGGAAAGCGATGACCATGACCCGGAGCATGGAGAAAGGGCGGCTGCTCTTTTATTGGATTTAATAAAAGCCAGAGTCTTAGCTTTGACCGACAAGCAATATGATCAATTGAAATTAGCCTTAAGATTACATCCGGTTACCGAGGCTAAAAGTGAAGACTTAACCGTTAGAACTTGTTGGGACGCCGATAGGCTCGATTTGTGGCGTGCCGGCATAGAACCGGATCCAAAATATATGTTTACCGAAGAAGGGAAGAGCCCGGAAATGATAGAGTTTGCCCGTCTATTAAATGAGAAGTCCAATAAAACCCTTGACAAATAATGCTTATTTGCTAATATAAGACTATAAAAATTCAAGAACCGCAGACAGCAAGTGCCGAAAATTTATTCGACGTAAATCTTGCCGAGGTAAATTTAGCTAATTTTAGCTTATATTTATGTCTGCTTCCGGCAGATTTTTTTTATTAATAATGATAATATATGCCAAAGACTAAGATCCAAAAACAAGTGATCTCTCGCGATTTAAGCGAAAAGATCAAAAGGTCTAAGTCCATTATCTTCGCCGGCTTTAATGCTTTCGGAGTAAAGGATAATGAAAACCTTAGAGATCAGCTCGACAAAGAAAATGGTGAATACTATGTTGCCAAGAAGACTTTGTTGAATCTGGCTCTTAAAGAAAACAATATCGAAGTTGATACTAAGAGTTTAGACGGTAAGGTAGCAGCCATCTTTTCCTATGAAGATGAGGTTGCTTCCGCTAAAATTCTTGGTAATTTCCGCAAGGACAAAGAAAAAGCTGAAAAGATTTTTTTCTTGGGCGGTATTTTGGACGGCAAATTTTTAAACAAGTCCGAAGTCGAAGCTCTTTCCAACTTACCAAGTAAAACAGAGCTTTATGCTAAGTTGGTCGGTTCTTTGAACGCTCCTATCTCCGGATTTGTTAATGTTATGGCCGGTAATTTGCGCGGACTCGTAACCGTTTTGAAGGCTATCGGAGAAAAAAAATAAATTACAGAAAGTTAATTTAAATAATTATTAATCTAAAAATAAACGTATGGAAGACAAGAACATCGAAGTTCCAGCTAAATTCGAGAAATTAGTTGGCGAAATCGAAAAAATGAGTGTTTTAGACCTTGCTGAATTGGTTAAGGTTTTAGAAGAGAAGTTTGGCGTTAGCGCTTCTGCTCCAGCTATGATGATGGCTGCCGCTCCTGCTGCCGGTGCTGCTGTTGAGGAAAAAGACAGCTTTGACGTTGAAATCACTGATGGCGGCGCTAATAAGATTGCTGTCATTAAAGTTGTTCGCGAATTGACTGAAATGGGCCTTAAGGAAGCTAAAGACTTAGTTGACGCCGCTCCTAAAGTTTTGAAGGAAGGTGTTAAGAAAGAAGAAGCTGAAAGCATCAAGAAGAAGCTTGAAGAAGCTGGTGCTAAAGTAACTTTGAAATAATTTCTTTTTAAGAAATAAAATAAGAAAAAGCCGCTTTTAAAAGGCGGCTTTTTCTTTTGGAAAAGGCGGTTTTATGTTATAATATTTTTATCGGAATTTTATAATAATTTAAATAAAAAATATGAAGAAAACAAATGTCGCCATTAATGGTTTCGGCCGTATCGGCCGAGCGGTTATGAAAATTATTATCGATCGTTTTCCTGAATTGGAAATTGTGGCGATAAATGATTTGGCTGATCCAAAGGTCCTGGCCCATCTTTATAATAATGATTCTTGCTATGGCCCATCGGAACATGCCGCTCATGTTTCCGGCTCCAACTTATTGGTTGGAAAAAGCAAAATCGCCGTTTTGGCCGTTAAGGATCCATTAGAGCTTCCATGGAAAGCAATGAAAGTTGATGTTGTTTTGGAATGCACGGGACGTTTTACAAATAAAGAAGGTTTGGAAATGCATTTGCAAGCAGGGGCTAAAAAAGTTATTTTATCGGCACCGGCCAAGAAAGGCGGTGTTAAAACGGTTGTTCCCGGAGTTAACATGGATAAGGTTAAAAAAAGCGATCACTTATTGTCCTGCGCTTCTTGTACAACAAACTGCTTGGCACCGACAACTAAAGTTATAAAAGAAGCCTTTGGTATTAAAAAGGCTTTAATGACGACCGTTCATGCTTATACCGCCGATCAGAATTTAGTCGACGGTCCTCATAAAGACTTAAGACGCGCCAGAGGAGCGGCTATTAATATGGTCCCAACAACAACCGGTGCGGCAATTTCCGTAACAGAGACTTTCCCGAATTTGAAAGGTAAATTCGACGGTTTAGCCGTTCGCGTCCCGGTTCCGGTTGGCTCTCTTTGTGATACCGTTTATCTTTTAAATAAAAAAACAACAATTGAAGCTGTGCAATCGGCCTTTAAAAAAGCGGCTAAAGGAAAAATGAAAGGTATTATCGAAGCATCTAATGACGAATTAGTTTCAACCGATATAATCGGTAATCCGCATAGCGCTATTGTTGATTTGGGTATGATGAAAATTGTTGACGGTGATCTTTTAAAAGTTGTTGCTTGGTATGATAATGAATGGGGTTATTCTCAGCGCTTGGCCGAACTCGCATACTTTGTCAGAAAATTTATCTAATAGCGAATTTGTGAAAAGAAATTTTTTACAAGACATAGAAAGAGCCGGCTTGGTTGGCCGCGGCGGTGCCGCATATCCGGTTGCCATGAAATGGTCGGCTGTTTTAGATTCGCTTAAAATATCGAAACGAGGGTATGTGATTGTAAATGGCGCCGAAGGGGAGCCGGGCGTTGCTAAAGATGCTCATATCTTGGCAAATTACACCCAGACTTTTTTAGATGGATTGCTCAATATCAATGATTTTTTTGGCGATGAGAAGATAAAAAAGATTTATATTTTTTTGAATCACGATTACTACGAAAAATATTTAAAAAAAATAGTTTCGATTTTATCCAATAAGAAATTTAAAAGCATTGCCCATAAAATTGAATTCTTTTTGAAGCCGCTTGATTCCGGATATATTGGCGGTGAAGAAAGTACAATTTTAAACATTATAGAAGGCAAGAGGGTTGTCCCGAGGATCCGCCCGCCTTATCCGACTACAAGCGGTTTAAAAGGTTTGCCGACTCTTATTCATAATGTTGAAACAATTTATAATATTGCTCTTTTATCAGAAGGGCTTTATGAAGGTAAGCGATTTTATACGATTAATGGTGCGGCCAGAAAACCCGGGGTTTATTATTATCCTTCCGACTGGGATTTGGAAAAAGTTTTGCGGACCAGTGGTAATTATCCCGATTTTCCGTTTTTCGTGCAGATTGGCGGACAGGCCAGCGGCGAGGTTTTAAATTCCGAGCAATTGATGGTGCCGGCCGAGAGTTCCGCTTCAATAATGATTTATGACAGAACAACAACCAAGGAGGATAGGCTGATTAAACATTGGGTTGAATTTTTTCATAATAATTCTTGCGGCCAATGCACGGCTTGCCGAGAAGGAACTTATCGTTTGTCGGAAATGCTGAATTCAAAGGAGTATGATAAGGACTTATTTTGGGATATTGTGGAAAATATGGCTGAAACAAGTTTCTGCGCTCTTGGCTCTTCTTTACCGATTCCGCTTTATAGTTACTATAATAATATAAAAAAATATGTCAGAAATTAACCAAGAAACGGCTGCAATAAAAAAGCCGAAGCTTGAGCCATCTTTTGATAATTTGGAAAATTCAATTAAACTTTGGTGGAAAAACATCAAGTCTTTTTTGAAGATTTATCTTGAAGCCTTGCTTTATCCGGCTATTGCCTTTATTTTATCGGCCGTTTTTACTTTGCTTTCATACTATGTTTCGGCCTTAGAAACTATGGCTGTATTTTTTTTCGTCATTGCCATAATTTTAAGCATTTACTTTTTTACCAGAGCCTCCTTGGCTATAGTTTTTTTTATCGATCGTGATTATCAGGGTAATAGCAAGTCGCTATTTGATGAAACTAAGCCTTTATTTTGGCCATACATTGGCTTAGCCATTTTATCGACAATATTAATTATTCTTTGGACTCTTCTTTTAATTATTCCCGGTATAGTTTATTCAATTTTTTATAGTTTTGCGATTTTTGTCTTCTTGCTGGAAAACAAAAAGGGCATGAGCGCTTTGAAAAGAAGCAAAGAGATTGTAAAAGGTTATTTTTGGCCGGTTTTCGGACGCACATTATTGGTTGGAATAGTTATTTCTATAGTAATGGGCATATTGTCGACTCCGATTAAGTTTTTTCCGGAAGGCAGTGTGATGTTTACTACCATGAATACCGTTTTAAATATTATTGCTTTTATTCTTGCTCCGATCAGCACGATTTTCACCTACAGGATGTATAAAGATTTGTTGAAGATAAAGGAATCTAAATAATATTTTGGCCTCGCCTTATGAATAAAGCGGAAATAAAATTTAAGTTGGACGGGAAAGTTGTTAAAGCTCAATCCGGCGAAACTATTTTAGATGTAGCCAAAAGAAACGGGAAAAATATTCCAAGTCTTTGCCATCATCCGGATTTAGACGTTAAGGCCAGTTGCCGTGTTTGCGTTGTCGAAATAGACGGTTATGATAAATTGTTGACCGCTTGCTCGACCTGCGTTAAAGAAGGGATGGCTGTCCGCACTGACAGCCGCCGTGTAAAAAAGGCCAGGGCAATGAACTTGGAATTAATTTATGCTTCACATGTTGAAAGATGCGCAACTTGTTCTTATCGTTTTGAATGCGATCTTTTGCGCTACGCTAAGGAATACGGCTTAAAAATTAATCGCTTTAAAGACAGAAAGAAGGGCAGGCTAACTTATAAATTTGCCAATGCCGTTGAAATTGATGGAACGCAGTGTATTGATTGCGGTAATTGCGTTCAGGCTTGCGATAAACAGGGTATTGGTTATTTGGAAATGACGGGCAAGGGCGCGGAACAAGAAGTTAAGCCTAAAAAGGATGCAAAATCGGCTTGTGTTTATTGCGGTCAATGTGCCTCGCATTGTCCGGTTGCGGCCGCTCAAGAACAGGATGCGGTACTTGATGTTGAAAAGGCAATAAAAGACCAAAAGAAAATTGTTGTTGTTCAATTTGCTCCGGCTGTTAGAGTTTCTATTGGGGAATTATTTGGTTTTCCTTATGGTCGGAATGTCGAGGAATTATTGACTGCCGCTTTAAAGAAAGTTGGTTTTAATTATGTTTTTGATATTAATTTTGGGGCTGATATAACAACCATGACTGAAGCGGAGGAATTTATGGAAAGATTGGCCGATAAAAAAGCGGCTTGGCCAATGACAACTTCTTGCTGTCCGGCTTGGGTTGCCTATGCGGAATTTTATCATCCGGAACTTTTGCCTCATTTAACAAGTGCTCGCTCTCCTCATATTCATAGCGCCGGAGCGATAAAAACTTATTGGGCCAAGAAAATGGCAATCAACCCTAAAGATATTATTGTTGTTTCGATTGTTCCTTGTACGGCTAAAAAATATGAAGCGGCCAGATCCGAACTAAGTCTCGACGGTAAGCCTTTAGTCGATTATGTTTTAACAACCAGAGAAGCCTCTTATTTGTTGAAGAAAAATGCTATTGATTTAAAAAAGATAAAAGGCGAGAAGTTGGAACCGATATTTAATGCCGGTTCCGGGGCAGCGGCGATTTATGGTACAAGCGGTGGAGTAATGGAATCAGCTTTGCGATCAGTCGCTTCCTTTGTTTGC
>CAZREL010000021.1:0-13476 GCA_964599385.1 uncultured Gammaproteobacteria bacterium | reverse complement strand
AATTGTCAGCCGGTGTTTTGAAATCTATCCAGGTTTCTGTTGCCAACTTAAGAAAAATCCAAGTTGGCGATAAGATGGCAGGACGTCATGGTAATAAGGGTGTTATTTCCAAGGTTGTTCCAATTGAAGATATGCCTTTCTTGGCTGATGGAACCCCGATTGATATCATTCTTTCACCTCTTGGTATTATTTCTCGTATGAACCTCGGTCAATTACTCGAGACTCATTTGGGATTTGCCGCCAAGAAGAATGGTTATAAAGTTATGACCCCGGCTTTAAACGGCGTTACCGAACAACAAATTAAAGATGAACTAAAGAAAGCCGGCCTACCTGAAGATGGAAAAATCACTTTGTTTGATGGAAAAACTGGCGATGCTTACGACCACAAGATTACTGTCGGTTATAAATATGTTTTGAAACTTAACCACATGGTTGATGATAAGATTCATCAGCGTTCCATTGGTCCATACTCTCTTATTACTCAGCAGCCTTTGGGAGGCAAGGCTCAATCGGGCGGACAGAGATTCGGAGAAATGGAAGTTTGGGCTCTTGAAGGCTATGGCGCCTCTCACACTTTGCAAGAAATGTTGACTATTAAATCCGATGACGTTCCCGGCCGCAGCAAAGCTTATGAATCTATAATTAAGGGCGAGGAGATTGAAAAATTAAATGTTCCTGAATCTTTCAATGTTCTTATTCGTGAACTCAAAGGCCTTGGTCTTAATGTCGAACTTTTGGGTGGAGAAGGGCGGATTGCTTCGGAAGTAGTTACTGATATTGACGAAGAGCCGAAGCTTGATGAAAAGTTCGCTTTTGACCAGCCGGAGATAGTTGCGGAAGCTGGCGAAACGGAAGTTGAAGCCGTTTCTGAAAGCAGTGAAGAATAATGGTTTGGGGAATATAAATTATAAATTTTAAATCCTTAGCATATGTTAAATCCGATAAAAACCAGCGATTTTGCCGCCGTCAAGTTAAAGCTTGCCAGCCCGGAAGAAATTTTGGATTGGTCGCACGGTGAAATTACTCGCCCTGAAACCATTAATTATCGCACCCAGAAACCGGAAAAAGATGGTTTGTTTTGCGAAAAGATTTTTGGTCCGACCAAGGACTGGGAATGTGCTTGCGGAAAATATAAGAAAATCCGTTATAAAGGCATTGTCTGTGATAAGTGCGGTGTTGAAGTCACCAGAAGCGTTGTCAGACGCGAACGTTTAGGCCATATCGAGTTGCAAGTTCCGGCAACTCATATTTGGTTTTTGCGCGGCCTTTCTTCTAAAATCGGCTTGTTGCTTAATCTTGGCGTCCAGTCTTTGGAAAAAGTTATTTATTATGCCAGCTTCATCGTTACCGATGTTGATGAAAGCTTAAAAGAGGCAACGATTGAACAAGTAAAATCAGAATATAAATCCAAGCTCAAGAGCATTGAAAATGAATTCAATAATTCTTTGAAGAAATTGAAAGAGGGCGGAAACGGCGAAGACAGCATTGAAGCTAAAGACTTGGCTAAAGATAAAGCAGAAAGATTGGCTCGCTTAGAGGAGGATTTTGCTCAGGTGCAAAAAGATTTAAAGGAATTAAAACCGCTTTTAATCTTAACCGAAAATCAATACCAGACTATGAGTATGAAATTCGGTCATATTTTTGAAGCTGGAATCGGTGCTGAAGCAATTCGAAAACTTTTATCTAAAATTGAACTTGAACCTTCGATTGTTAAATTAGAAGAGAAGCTTCAAGATGCCGTTGAATCCAAAAAGGAAAAATTGATTAAGCGCTTAAAGCTCTTAAAGAGTTTTCGTAATAACAATATTCGTCCGGAATGGATGATTTTAACCGTTATTCCGGTTATTCCTCCGGACTTGCGTCCGATGGTCGCCCTTGATGGCGGACGTTTTGCCGCCTCTGATTTGAATGATTTATACCGCCGCATTATCAATCGTAATAATCGTTTAAAGCAGTTGGTTGATCTTAATGCTCCGGAAGTTATTTGCCGTAATGAAAAGAGAATGCTTCAAGAAGCTGTTGACGCTTTGATTGACAACTCCGCTCGTCATACTAAAACCGTTACCGCTTCAACCGGACAAAAGAGACAGCTTAAATCTTTAGCTGACACTTTAAAAGGAAAGCAGGGTCGTTTCCGCCAGAACTTGCTTGGTAAGCGCGTTGATTATTCCGGTCGTTCCGTTATCGTTGTTAATCCGAAATTGAATTTGGACCAGTGCGGTTTGCCGAAGATTATGGCGCTTGAGCTTTTTAAGCCGTTTATCATTTCTCATTTAATTAAGAGAGAAATTGTTCATAATGTTAGAAGCGCTTCCCGTTATATTGAAGCCGGACATGATGAGGTCTTTGATATTTTGGAGGAAGTCGTTCGCGACGCTTACGTGCTTTTAAATCGTGCTCCTACCTTGCATCGTCTTGGTATCCAGGCTTTTAAGCCGGTTCTTATTGAAGGTAAGGCTATTCAGATTCATCCTCTTGTTTGTACCGCTTTTAATGCCGACTTTGATGGTGACCAAATGGCCGTTCATGTTCCTTTAACTAAAGAGGCAAAGCATGAAGCAGAAACTTTAATGCTTTCTACTCACAATTTACTCAAGCCGGCGACTGGCGATCCTATTGTTGCTCCGGCGCAAGATATTGTTTGGGGAACATACTACATTACTTTGACTGAAAAAGATTTTGCTACCAAGCAAAAAGAGGACATGAAGTATTTCTTTAGCGATGACGAGGCTAAATTGGCTTATGATAACGGAAGCATCGGTTTGCATGAAGCAATTTTAGTCAGACATGATGGGGAGCTTCTTAAGACCACTATCGGCCGTTTAATTTTTAACGCTATTTTACCTGAAAAACTTCGCTTTATTAACGATGTTGTCGGTAAAGGTAAATTAAAAGATTTAATTCGTGAATGTTTGCGCGTTTACGGCGAAGAGGAAACTGTGCATTTTATCGATAATTTAAAGAATAGCAGTTTTAAATTCATAACCAAGTCCGGTTTGTCTTGGGGATTTGGCGACTTGCCAAGCTTCTCTGAAAAAGATCGTTTGATTGAAGAGGCTAATAAAAATGTTGATTTGATCGCTGAACAATATAACGATGGTTTGTTAACTGAAAGCGAACGTTTTGCTAAGGTTATTGAAGAGTGGACAAGAGCCAAGGATAAGATTGCCGATATTTGTAAAAAAGGTTTGGCCGATATTCTACCGGTTTTCTCTATGATTGATTCCGGCGCTCGCGGTTCATGGGCTCAGCCGGTTCAGATTCTTGGTATGAAAGGTTTGGTCACCTCGCCATCTGGCGCCATTATCGAATTGCCTGTTAAAGGAAATTTCAAAGAAGGTTTCGGTGTACTCGAATACTTCATTTCCACTCACGGCGTACGTAAAGGTTTGTCCGATACCGCTTTAAGAACAGCTAACGCCGGTTATTTGACCCGTCGTTTGGTTGATGTTTCGCAAGATGTTATTGTTTCCGAAGAAGATTGCGGTGACGTTGATGGTATTGAATTTGATCGTGATGAAGCTGAAAAGGCCGGCGATGATTTCTTCCGTAAGATTATCGGACGTTATTTAGCCAAGGATGTTGTTAATGCTAAAAACAAGGTTGTAGCTGAAGCCGGAACTGTTATTGATGAAGAAATGGTTAAGGCTTTGAAAGAAGCCGATGTTCAAAAAGTTTCCATTCGCTCTGTCTTAAGCTGCAGAATGCATAAAGGAATTTGTGCTAAGTGCTATGGTTGGGATTTGGCTTACAACAAACCGGTTAAGATGGGTTCAACCGTCGGCGTTATTGCCGCCCAATCTATCGGCGAACCTGGCACTCAGTTAACCATGAGAACTTTTCATTCCGGCGGTGTTGCCAACCAAGATGATATTACCCAAGGTTTACCGAGGGTTGAAGAAATTTTTGAAGCACGTAGCCCAAAGAAAAAAGCTCTTATTGCCGATGTTGATGGACGCGTGAAGATTGAATTTGCCAGAAAGACTATCAAGGATAAAGACGGTAAAGAAATTTTAGTTGATAATCCTCAGGTTAAAGTTTTAAGTATTTTCTTTAAAGGAATTGAGCAGGATAAGTATTATTTCTCCGAGAAAATTAACGAATTGAAATTGGCAGGCGGATTAACCGCTAAAGACGCGAAGAAGCTTGAGATTAAGGTTCTAGTTAAAGATGGTGATAAGGTTTCCAAGAATGCCGAACTTTTTAAGGTCGGTGCCGAGGTTGTTCGCGCTAAATCCGAGGGCGTAATTGAAGTCAGCCCTAAATATGTCGCCGTTGGCGTTGAAGTTGAGAAGTCTAAGGAATATTCAGTTTTGAAAGGCACAATGATGCTTGTTAAAGATGGCGATGAAATAAAGAAGGGGACCCAGCTTACTGAAGGCAGCCTTGATTTACGCGAACTCTATCGCTTGAAAGGCAAACTTGAAACTCAGAAATATATTATTTCCGAGATTCAATATGTTTACTCTTCCCAGGGCCAGCCTTTGAATGATAAGCATGTTGAAATTATCGCCCGCCAGATGTTCTCCCGTTTCTTGATTAAAGAAGCTGGTGACAGTGCATTATTGCCTGGCGAAGTTGTTGAAGAAGAAGTTTTTGAACAGGCCAGAAAAGATGCCAAACATCCTTGTGATGCCGAGCAGCTTTTGATGGGTATTACCAAGGCATCTTTGACAACCGACTCCTTCTTATCATCTGCCTCTTTCCAAGAAACTTCCCGTGTTTTGATTGATGCTGCCGTTAATGGCAAGATTGATTACCTTGAAGGTTTGAAGGAAAATGTTATTATCGGTTGTTTAATTCCGGCCGGAACCGGTTATAAGGGCAAGAAGAAAAGAGAAGATTTCAGCAATGTAAAATAAGATTTTCTTAAGTATAAATAAAAACGGGTCCTTGGAAGGACTCGTTTTTATTATTGAAAATAAGCAGAAAATAGGCTAAAATAAAGCTATGATAATACTTGCCCGATTGAAAAAAATCCCTCTTTATCTTAAATTGCGCCTGGCTTTTAGCCTTATTTTTATTGGTGTTATCGGCTTCTTTTTTTATTTGCGCATTGTGCCTTGCGGCCGCATAGTTTATGAAAAATCATGGCCGGATAAATTTTATTCCGGGCGCGGGTTTTTTGTCGATTTTCGTCCCGGGGATCGCCTCGATTTGCAAGATAAAAATTCTTTGAAGATAATTGCCGAACCGCTTTATTTTTCAATTTTTAGTCCGCGCCAATTTGATAGCGCAAAAGTTAAAATAGTTTATGAAGACAAGCTGCCAATCGAAACGCCAATAGTTGAATTGGGGCTATTAAAGGACAAAACGGCCGGTGCTTATGATTTTTATCCTATACAAAATTCTTTTCTTGATAAGCTGCGCTTTTCCTGGGCGCGAATACAGGCTAGCGATGGGAAGATAGTTTTACAGAAAGAAAAAAATTATCAATCTGAAGATTCTTTTTGGCGTGATTTTGACGGAAAGAATCTATCTACTTGCCAATTAGACTCTTTGTCCTGCGTTGCTTTTTATAATTATAAAGTGCCGGCAGATTTTTCCTTGCCGTCTTATACGGAGCTTTATCCTTTGCGCTTGGAAAACGATTTGCGCGGTGGGCATAAATTGTATATTTATTTTAATGATAAGCCGGGAAATTTGCATTTATCTTTTAAACCAAATCAGAAATTTAAAACACTTGATTCTTTGCAGGCCGAAGTTAGAATTTATCGAGGCAGCCTTTTATTAGAAGCAAAAAAAACAGTCGTTCCCGGAAAGATTGACTTTTCTTTTTCTGATGCGGCTGTGTATAAAGTTGAAATAATCGCTGATGATAAAGTGTTTATTGACAGCCTTGAAAGCTCTTCTGATCGTTTGGTTTTTAATGGCCGGATTAATTTTGCTGATATTGAAACCGGTTTGAATTTATTTACCAATGCTAAAATTTTATCAGCCAGTACTTTTGAAACAGGAGCGCTCGGCCCGATAAATTTTGCCGGAGAAGAATATTCTTTAGGAAAAACCCATAATCAAATCACTTTAAATCCGAAAAACGCCTCATCTATTAATGAAGTAAAATTATTACGATCCGATTTGAATTTAAGCGGCAATGGGGTTTTTGCTTTTAATGCCGCCAAGCTATTTGATCCGGAAATAAGGCCGGCAGACAGATTTTTTAATCCCGATAATTATCAATATATTGTTGCTAATTATAATTTTCCGCTAAGTCATGGTGATTTCAAGGAAGCGATATTGGATGTTTCTTTGGCTGGGGCTGATTATGAGGATGGGAAATATTCATTTTTAATTTCGATACCCGGCTTATTGCAAGATAAGGGTTTTGATTCTTCGCTTTCGCCGGCTAATTATTTGGCGATAAAAGAAATTAAAGTCGAGATGGTCGGTAAAACTTTGTGGCAGAAGATAAAAGAAATTTATGCCGAGTAAAAAAGAATTAATCCAGGAGTCATTTTATTTTTTAAGCGCCTTGCTTTTGTCTTTGGCGGCTTTTGATTATTTTTTTCAAGGGCTTATTTCCGCTTATTTTAATTTGAATTTTATTTTTCTGTTCTGGTTATTTAACGCCGCCCTTCTTTTATGTATAAAGATAAAAAATTAATCGTTGTCTTGCCGGCTTATAATGCGGCTCAAACTTTAGCCGCTACAGTGGCTGATATCCCGGCGGAAGCTGATGAAATAATATTGGTTGATGATAAAAGCTCCGATGAAACAACGGCCCTGGCGAGAGAGCTTGGCCTTTATGTTTTTGAACGCGGGGAAAATGGCGGTTACGGCGCTAATCAAAAAGATTGCTATCGCCTTGGAACATGGCGCTGATATTATTGCCATGCTTCATCCTGACTATCAATATGATCCAAGTATGCTTAAATATTTTTTTGAGCTGATCGGCGACGGTCGTTTCGATGTTGTGCTTGGTTCCCGCATTAGATCGCGCCGCGAAGCTTTATCGGGCGGAATGCCTCTATATAAATATGTTGCTAACCGTTTTTTAAGTTTGGTTGAAAATATTTTAAGCGGGCAGAATTTGTCGGAATGGCATACCGGCATGCGCGCTTATAGCCGGGAGGTTTTAGAAAAAATTAATTTTGGAAAAAATAGCGATGATTTCGTTTTTGATAGCCAAGTGTTATTTCAAATAGCGGAAGCCGGCTTTTCAATCGGCGAATTGCCGGTCCCGGTTCGTTATTTTAAGGAGGCTTCTTCCATTAATTTTCTTCGCAACTTGAAATATGGCATTTCAACGCTTGGTGTTGCTTTAAAACATTTTTTTAAAAAAGCTTATGGCAATAAAATGGCCAAATAATTTTACCAAAGAAAAGATTTTGTCATCATGGAGGCCTTTTTTACTTCTTTTTATTGCAATTTTGCTTGTTCATGGCCAAAGCCTCTTTTTTTCTTTAACTTATCTTGATGACAGTACTTTGCTTGCTGAACAAAGCAATACAATTTTAAATTTATCTTTTTTTCTTGAATCATTAATTGGAGGGCATGGTTATTTTATTTATCATCTTTTTAACTTGTTGTGGCATTTTGCTGCCGTTGCCTTGGTTTTTGTCTTATTGAAAAAAATAAGCGGCAAAAAACTATTTTCTTTTTTAGGTGCCTTAATTCTTGCTATCCACCCGGTACTTAGCCAGGCGGTTGCCTGGATTCCTGGCCGCAATGATTCGATGTTGGCTGTTTTTATCTTGTCGGCTTTTTTGTTTTTTTTGCACTATGTTAAAGAACGGAAGGCGAAATGGCTTTTCCTTTATGCTTTATTTTTTCTTATCTCTATTTTAACTAAAGAGAACGCAATTGTTTTGCCTATTTTAGTTTTTGTCTACCTGTTTCTCTTTAGAAAAGAATGTCGTTTGTCTTTTGCCGGGCTTTCGTTTATTTCTCTGCTCTCTTTGTCAGTCGTTGGTTTTTATTTTTCTCTTCGTTATTTTGCTTTGGGAAGTATTTTGGCTAATAACAATTTGACCGGGTCTTTTTTGAGCGGGTTGATTTCCGTGGTTCCCATGATTGCTAAAACAGTTCTGCCATTTAATTTGTCGGTACTGCCAACAGCCGCTGATACAGGATTTATATGGTTCTTAATAGCCCTTTTTTTAATAGTTATTTTTTATATTTATAATCGTAGGCAGAATTGGAATATATTGTTGTTTGGGTTAATTTGGCTATTGGCTTTTCTGTTGCCGTCTTTAGCGGTTTCCGATAGTGCGCCTTTTCTTCTCGAGCATCGTCTATATTTGCCGTTTGTCGGGTGTTTAATAATAATGGCCGCTTCGGATCGCCTCAGAAATGCTTCGTTGGATGATAAGTATTTGCGCTCGGTGTTATTATTTATTTTAGTTATATTTTCCTTTATATCTTTAATACATAGCCGCAAGTTTTCCGACCCTATTGTTTTTTGGCGTTCAGCTGTCGCTTCTTCGCCGAGTTCTTCTATGGCTTATAAAAATCTTGGCGTTGTGCATTATTTGTCTGGAGATGTGGCCGGTGCGGAAAGAAATTACAATATGGCCTTGAAACTTAACAGCAAGGAAGTTATGGTAAATAATAATCCCGGCTTAATTTACATGAATCGCGGTGATTACTGGAGAGCGGAAACAGCCTTCTTTAGGGAATTGGAAATTAACCCGGATTATGACAAAGCTTTGGCTAATTTATCGGAACTTTATTCAAAACTTGGTGATTATAAGAAGGCCGGTATTTATGCCTTGGAGCTGGAAAGAGTTAACCTCGGCTTGAATAAAACTGGGGATAGTTTAAAATGAACTTGCTATGTTAAAGGACATTTTTAAAAAACAAATAAACAGTATTACGGTAGCCGCGGCGCTTGTGGCCTTGTCGTCTCTTTTGTCGCGCTTGCTCGGTGTTATCCGCGACCGTATTTTGGCCGGGCAATTTGGTGCCGGCAAGGAGCTTGATATTTATTATGCTGCTTTTAAGATTCCGGATTTAGTATTTAATCTCATTGTTCTTGGGGCTTTATCGGCCGGTTTTATCCCGGTTTTTACCTCTTTAATAAAAGATTTTCGCTGTGATAGGCCCGATTGCCATGAGAATGAGAAAGCCTGGGATTTGGTTAGCAATATTCTCAATATTCTTTTTGTTGCTTTAGCCGCTATATCTATTTTGGGAATAATTTTTGCGCCTTCTCTGATGAATTTTATTGCCCCCGGTTTTAATGCGGAGGATAAAATGACAACCGCCGCTTTAACCCGCATTATGTTCTTGTCGCCTTTGTTTTTAGGATTATCGGGGATATTCGGAGGGGTTTTGCAGTCTTTTAAAAGATTTTTAATATACTCTGTTGCACCGATTTTTTATAATTTGGGAATAATTTTTGGCGCTATTTATTTAACCGGTCGTTTTGGCCTGTCCGGTTTGGCCTGGGGCGTGGTTATTGGCGCTTTTCTTCATTTAGCCATTCAATTGCCGACAGTTTATTCTCTCGGTTTTCGTTATAAAAAGATTTTCAACTTGCGCGATAAAAACACTTTGCAAATTTTCAAAATGATGCTGCCAAGAACAATGAGCTTGGCAATTGCGCAAATAAATTTAGTTGTTATAACGGCCCTGGCTTCATCTTTAGCGGCCGGTTCTTTAACGGCTTTTAATTTTGCCAATAATTTGCAGTCTTTTCCGATTGGCATTTTTGGCATATCTTTTGCCGTAGCCGCTTTTCCGGCTTTATCCGAAGCGGCCTTTGATAGAAATCGCTTGAGTAAAAGTTTTTCTCAGGCTTTTAGGCAAATTTTATTTTTTGTCATACCGGCTACGGTTTTAATGATTATTTTAAGAGCGCAGATTATCAGAGTTATTCTTGGAACCGGTAATTTTTCTTGGCGCGATACCATTATGACCATGGACGCCTTAGGTTTTTTTGTCTTAAGTTTATTTGCTCAGGCTACAATTCCTCTTTTGGTTAGAGTTTTTTATGCCAGGCATGATTCTAAAACACCTTTTTATCTTGGTCTTTTTACAGTTATTATAAACATTATCCTTTCCTTGATTTTGGCGCCAAAAATGGGCGTTGCTGGTTTGGCTTTAGCTTTTTCAGCCGCCAATATTGCTAATTTTGTTCTATTGTTTACTTGGATTTATATAAAAACCGGAGCTATAAATATGAACGAAATTATTGTCTCCGTTTTTAAATTGACGGTAGCGGCTATATTTGCCGGTTTAGCCGCTCAAGCTTCTAAAACCTTGGTTTGGCCTTATATTGATATGACCAGATTTAGCGGCGTTTTTATTCAGCTATTTTCCGCCGGTTTAGTTGGCGCTTTAGTTTACGGTACGGTTTGTTATGCTTTAAAAAGTCAAGAAATGCTGGGATTTATTGAATCGTTAAAAAATCGTTGGCCTTTTAAGAAAGTTAAGCTTGACGACCAGGGGGAGGCTATGGGCTTGTAGTTTTTGAGCTTGACCTAAACAGTTCTTTCTGTGAGAATAGATAGTGAATTAGAAGAATTATGAAAGATATTGCAAAAATTAGAAATTTTTCCATCATTGCCCATATTGACCATGGCAAGTCAACTTTGGCTGACCGCATGTTAGAAATAACCGGTACGATTGATAAGCGTAAAATGAAAGATCAAATCTTGGATGGGATGGATATTGAAAGAGAGAGAGGCATAACTATTAAGCTTCAGCCGGCCACCATGGCCTATAAAGGCTATGAACTTAATTTAATTGATACTCCCGGCCACGTTGATTTCTCTTATGAGGTTTCTCGTTCTTTAGCCGCTGTTGAAGCGGCTGTTTTGCTTGTTGATTGTACGCAAGGCATTCAGGCGCAAACCTTAGCTAATCTTTATTTGGCTTTAGAGCAGAATTTAAATATTATTCCGGTTGTTAATAAAATCGATTTGCCGGCAGCCGATGTGCCGCGCGTTAAAAAAGAAATTGTTGATTTATTGGGATGCAGGGAAGATGAGATAATTGCTGCTTCCGGAAAAACCGGCGCCGGAGTAGAGGAAATTCTCGATGCGGTTATTTCCGAGAGCAAGGCTCCTGTTTGTGTTGATGAGGGCAGTGCTAATTTTCCCCGTGCTCTTATTTTTGATTCGAAATATGATATCTATCGCGGCGTTGTCGCTTATGTGCGCATAGTTAACGGCACAATTAAAAAAGGCGATAAAATAAAACTTTTATTTACCGGCGCAGAAAGCGAGGTTCTGGATTGCGGCGTTTTTAAACCGGATTATTTTTCTACCGGCGAGCTATCTCCCGGTTCAATCGGTTATATAATTACCGGCTTTAAACAGGTTTCTGATTGTCGCGTTGGCGATACCCTAAGTGCCGGTAATGCATCTTTTGTTGGTGCCGATATTAAGCCTCTTCCCGGGTATAAGGAGGTTAAGCCGATGGTTTATGCCGGCATATTCCCTCGTGAAGGTAATGACTTTAAGGAATTGCGCGATGCGATGGAAAAATTAAAATTGAATGACGCCGCTTTGTCTTATGAAACCGAACGCTCTGACGCACTCGGCTTTGGTTTTCGCTGCGGGTTTTTAGGCTTGCTTCATTTGGAGGTTTTTCAGGAGCGTTTAAGAAGAGAATACGGACTCGACTTGATTGTAACTGTGCCAAGTGTCGCTTACCGCGTCACGAAAAGTGATGGTGAAGAAATGATTATCCGCACCCCGCAACGTTTACCTGAGCCAAATTTCATTTCCTCCATTCAAGAGCCTTGGGTTAAACTTGATATCATTGCACCTAAGACCTACATGGGTAATATTATTAAATTATCCCAGGAAAAGAGAGGAATTTATAAAAATACCGAATATTTATCGACCGAAGGGGATAATAGTCGCGTTTTATTGCATTATGAAATGCCATTGTCGGCGATTTTGACCGATTTTTATGATAAAATAAAAAGTGTCTCTGCCGGTTACGCTTCAATTAATTATGATTTATTGGATTATCGCGAAGCCGATGTCGTGCGTATGGATATATTAGTTGCTGAAGAGGGAATTGAAGCTTTATCAACCATAGTTTATCGCGATGAAGCCTATCGCCAGGGACGGGAAGTGGTCGATATTTTAAAAGATAGCTTACCGCGCCAGATGTTTGCCGTTAAAATACAGGCCAGTTTAAGCGGTAAGATTATTGCTGCCGAGAAAATCCCCGCGATGCGCAAAGATGTAACCGCCAAACTTTATGGCGGCGATGTTTCTCGTAAGAGAAAATTATTGGAGAAGCAGAAGAAAGGTAAAAAGAAGATGATGGCTATGGGCAAAGGCAGCGTTGAAATCCCGCCGGATACTTTTGTTAAGATTTTAAAAAGATAAAATATGAAGAAGAAAAAGGTTGTAAAAATTGTCTGGACTATTATTTCCGTGATGGTGATTTTTTCCATGGTTGCTTGGACGATTGTGATGGGTTATTAAAAATATCATGAATAAGATTTGGCAAATAGAAGAAAGCCCGGATTTAAGCATTTTTGGCGACAATCCTGGTTTGAGTCCGGTTGTTTTGCGTCTGCTTTATAATAGAGGCTTTCGCGTTCTTAGCGCTGCCAGGGAGTTTTTGGATGGTCGGCTTGATGAAAGCTTGAGCGCTCGTTTTGGTGTTGACGGGGAAACGATCTTTTTTGACCCTTTCCTGTTTCGCGATATGGATGCCGCAGCCGAGCTCATTATTAAACACATCAAAGCAAAGAATAAAATTATAGTTTACGGTGATTATGACGCCGATGGCGTTACTTCTTCAGTTATTCTCTTGGAGACATTGCAAACTTTGCATGCTGAAGCCGAGATTTATTTACCGGACAGAGTTTCCGAGGGGTATGGGCTTAATAAGCCGGCTATAAAAAGAATTTTTGAAAGCGGAGTTAAACTTATTATTACCGTTGATAACGGTATTAGAAATAAGGCCGAAGTAGACTACGCTAAAAGCCTTGGTTTGGATGTGATTATTACCGACCATCATATTTTACCGGAGAAAAAAGAAGATTTGCCTCAATGTCTATTTATTGACCCGGCCGATGAAAGCGACAATTATCCTTTTAAATTTTTGGCTGGTGTCGGGGTGTCTTTTAAGCTCGTTTCCGCTCTTTTGTTGAAGGCTAATTTGCCGGCCAAACAAAAGAAATTAATTAGCGAAAAATGTTTAGATTTGGTAGCCGTCGGAACGGTGGCCGACATGGTTAGCTTGTTGGGAGAAAATAGAATTTTAGTGAAAAAGGGCTTAGAGGTTATAAATGAGAAAAAACGCCTTGGTTTAAATGAATTAATTTCTGTATCAAAGATAAACGGCGATAGAAAATTGGAAGCTTGGAATATCGGTTGGCAAATTGGTCCTCGTTTAAATGCAGCCAGTCGCTTAGCTCATGCTAATAGCGCTTTCGCTCTTTTAACAACCGACAAGAAAGAGGAGGCTGAAGAATTAGCTACGGAACTGAACGAAAGGAATATCAGCCGCCAGAAAATAACCGAAGAAATTCAACGCTGCGAAAAATGCAACCTCGCCGGAACC
>CAZREL010000020.1:0-13843 GCA_964599385.1 uncultured Gammaproteobacteria bacterium | reverse complement strand
ATTACGCGAAAAATATTTGGAATTTTTTAAAAGTAAAGGTCATACAATTTTGCCTTCGGCTTCTCTTATTCCAGAAAATGATCCGACTGTTTTGTTTACAACTGCCGGGATGCATCCTTTGGTGCCCTATCTTCTCGGCGAAAAACATCCATCGGGTACAAGATTAACTGATGCGCAGAAATGCATTCGCACCGGTGATATCGATGAAGTCGGCGACACAACGCATCACACCTTTTTTGAAATGATGGGCAATTGGTCTTTGGGAGATTATTTTAAAAAAGATTCCATTGCTTACAGCTTCGAATTTTTAACTTCGCCTGAACAGCTTGGGCTTGATAAGAATCGTTTGGCTGTTTCTGTTTTTGAGGGCGATAATGATGCGCCTTTTGATAACGAGGCTTATTCCCTATGGGCTGATATTTTCCAAGCCAATGGATTGCCGCTTGAAAGAATCGCTAAGCTGCCAAAGAAAAATAATTGGTGGGGGCCGGCCGGAACAACCGGACCTTGCGGTCCGGATACGGAAATTTTTTACTGGGTCGGCGAGACTGATAAAGTTCCGGGCAGCTTTAATGATGATAATGATTTGTGGGTGGAAATCTGGAACAATGTTTTCATGCAATATAATAAAAATGCTGATGGAAGTTTTGAACCTTTGACACAACAGAACGTTGATACCGGTCTTGGCTTGGAACGTGTTACAACTATTTTAAACGGCTTAAGCGATAATTATCAGAGTGATATCTTTATTAATTTGATTGCAGAAATTGAAAAATTAAGCGGCAAAAAATACGGAGAAGATAAAGAGACAACTCGCGCTATGCGCATTGTTGCCGATCATATTAAAGCCGCAACTTTTATTATTGGCGATCCGCGCGGCGTTGTTCCGTCTAATAACGATCAAGGTTATGTTGTTAGGCGTTTGATTAGACGCGCTGTTCGTTACGGGCGCCAGTTAGGAATTTCTTCTGCCTTGTGGTTAAAAGACATTGCCGCGGTTGTTATTAATGATTATAAAGAAATATATCCTGAGTTAGTGAGTAATCAAGATTTTATTATCAATAACTTAAATCAGGAACAGGAAAAATTTGAAAGAACGCTTGAAAGAGGTTTGGCGGAATTTACCAAGCTTGCCGAAAATGATATTAACGGTAAAGACGCCTTTATGCTTTATCAAAGTTACGGTTTTCCGTTGGAAATGACTGAAGAGTTGGCACTTGAAAAGGGAATTAAGATTGATAAAGATGGTTTTGATGAAGAATTAAAAAAACATCAGGAGCTTTCCCGCACCGCTTCGGCCGGTAAATTTAAGGGGGGCTTGGCTGACGCCAGCGAAGACACGACAAAGCTTCACACGGCCGCTCATTTAATGTTGGCTGCACTTCGAAAAGTTTTAGGCGACCACGTTCATCAAAAGGGAAGTAACATTACTCCGGAGAGATTACGTTTCGATTTCTCTCACTCAGAGAAAATGACCACGGAACAGATTGCTGAGGTTGAAAAATTAGTTAATGAAGCAATAAGCGCTGATTTACCGGTTGTTTGTGAGGAGCTTGCAATTGAGGAAGCAAAAAATCGCGGCGCCATGGGAGTTTTTGATTCAAAATATGGTGAAAGGGTAAAGGTTTATACGGCTGCCGCTTTAAATGGCGATAAGCCGGATTACGAGAATGCCGTTTCGCAAGAAATCTGCGGCGGTCCCCATGTTGAACATACTGGGGTTCTTGGACACTTTAAAATTCAGAAAGAAGAAGCTTCGAGTGCCGGGGTAAGACGTATCAAAGCAATTTTGGAATAAGTAAGCTAAAATTTAAAGAAGGAGTGCCTAAATCCCTTGACAATTTCAGTTCTTATCCCTATAATTATTCTATACGAAAATTATTACAAATAATTTAAGTAATTTTTGATAAATTTTGATAAAGCCGCTGGGCTTTTATCAAATTTTTTTGTGTAAATGTCTAAAGATAAAAACAAACAGGCTGCGGATTCCGAAGTTGTAAACGCCAAAGACTTCATTGAGATGCAAGGGGAGGTCTTGGAACTTATGCCGGCCGCCACTTTTAAGGTTGCTCTTGAAAGCGGGCACGAGATATTAGCCCATCTCTCCGGTAAAATGCGTATGAACAAAATCCGTCTCCTACCCGGCGACCGTGTTAAGCTGCAAATCAGCCCATACGACCTTACCAAGGGCCGTATTACTTACAGGCTCTAAAGCTTAAAATGGTTGAGTTTCGAATTTATTAATGTAATCGAAAATATGAAAGTAAGATCCAGTGCGAAAAAAATCTGTAAAGATTGCAAAGTGGTAAGACGCAAAGGTCGGGTCCATGTCATTTGCAGTAATCCTAAACATAAACAGAGACAAGGTTAAATAACCGTAATTTTTATATTCTATGGCAGTAAGAATCGCGGGAGTTAATATCCCGAATGACAAAAGAGTTGAAATCGCCTTGACCTATATCTATGGCATCGGCAATACTAAATCCTTAAAGGTTTTAGCTGAAGCTAATGTTGATAAGGACAAGCGCGTTAAAGATTTGACTGAAGCGGAAGCTAACGTTTTACGTGAAATCATTGAAAAGAAAAATTTGGTTGAAGGTGATTTGCGCCGCGATATTCAGGCTAATATTAAACGTTTGAAGGAAATCGGTTGCTATCGCGGAACCAGACATGCCAAGCACTTGCCGGCCAGAGGTCAGAGAACTAAGACCAATAGCCGTACCGTCAGAGGTAACAAACGCGTTACAATGGGTAGTGGTAAGTCTAAGGCCGGTTTGCAGAAGACCTAATTTAAATTAAGAGAGACCATATATGTCTGAAGAAGTAAAAAAGGAAGAGCTCGTAGCTGAAGAGCCAAAAGTTGTGAAAGAAGAGAAGGAAAGTGATTCTTTTTCTTTTGATACAACCAATGAAGAATTGCCTGAGGAAATTAAGGCTAAGCTGGAAAAGAACAAGGCTGCTCGTGCTAAGAAGAAGCTTGTTAAGAAAAAGAAAAAGAAAACCGCCAAAGTTGTTAAGGTTGGCAATGCTTACATTCAAGCCACATATAACAATACCATGATCACTTTGACTGACCCGGCTGGCGATGTTATTTCTTGGGCTTCCGCCGGTTTGGCTGGTTTTAAGGGTGCCAAAAAAGCCACTCCTTATGCCGCTCAAATCATTACTAAAATTGCTACTCAAAAAGCTAAAGAAGAATATGGCTTGGAAGAGGTTAGCGTTTTTGTTTCCGGTGTCGGAACAGGACGCGAGGCTGCTATCCGCGCTTTAAATGCTAACGGTTTAAACGTTACTGCAATCAAAGATAGAACACCGGTTCCTCATAATGGTTGCCGTCCGAAAAAACCGCGCCGCGTCTAATCAATAATCCAGCAAGAACAAGAATATGAGAAATATCGAAAATAAATGTAAAGAATGCCGCCGTGCCGGTGAAAAACTCTTCCTTAAAGGGGAAAGATGCCAGACTGCCAAGTGCGGAATGGTTAAGAGAAATTATGCCCCTGGTTTTCATGGACCTAAAAAGTCACGTCGTTTAAGCGATTACGGAACTCAGTTGAATGAGAAGCAAAAGGCCAAGAGATTTTATGGCATGAGCGAAAAGCAATTCCGTTTGACTTTTGAAAAAGCCGCCAAAAAGACTGGTGATGCCGGTAAGAATTTCTTGCGCGCCCTTGAGATGCGTCTTGATAACACCGTTTTCCGCCTTGGCTATGCTAATTCTCGCGCTCAAGCCAGACAGCTTGTTAATCATAATCATTTCACAGTTAATGGCAAAAAAGCCGGTATCCCATCTTTGACCGTTAAAGAAGGCGATTTAATTAAGGTTAGAAAATCAAGCCAGAACAGCCCATATTTCCGCAATATTAATGAGACTGTTAAAAAAGCAGAAAGACCGAGCTGGTTGAATCTTGATCCTTCCGATATGACCGCCAAGGTTCTGCATGAGCCAAAGGAAACCGACTTACCTCAGAACATTAGCGTTCAAGTTATCATTGAGTTCTACTCAAAATAAATAAATTTTAAATAATAACGGTTTTACCGTCATTATCAAAACTATGCAAAACATCGCTTTACCAAAAAAAATAAGCTTTAAGGACGGCGCTACCGAGAATGAGGGACTCATCATCGTTGAACCGCTTTTTCCTGGCTATGGCATGACTTTAGGTAATTCGATTCGCCGCGTTCTCTTGTCTTCTCTTCCGGGTGCGGCAGTCGTCGGTGTCAAAATTAAAGGCGCCAGTCATGAATTTATGGCTTTGCCTCACATCAAAGAGGATGTTTTGGAAATGATTTTGAATGTTAAACAGCTTCGTTTAAAAATGCACACTGAAGAAGAGCTGCGCCTCGAATTGAAAGTTAAAGGCAAGAAAACTGTTACCGCCGCCGACATTACTAAAAATGCCCAGGTAGAAATAAAGAACCCTGATTTGGTTATCGCCAATATCACCGATGATTCTGCTAGCTTGGAAATGGAAATATTTGTTCAAGAAGGCCGTGGCTACAGAATGTCTGAAGGAGTTAAAAAGGAAAATAGAGAAATTAGTTATATTGAAATCGACTCTATTTTTTCACCAGTTATTTTAGTTAGTATCGAAGTTGAAAATACCCGCGTCGGTAAAATGACAAACTGGGATAAATTGATTCTTAACGTTAAAACAGATGGAACGATTAGCGCTAAGGATGCTTTTATTGAATCAACCAAGATTCTTGTTAACCAATTCAACGCTTTACTTGATATAGCTAATGATAATTCTGTCGAAGCTGAAGAAGAAGCTGTCGAGCCTGCCCCGGCCGAAGAGCTTTCCAAAGAGATGGAGACAGAAGAAGAGCCAAAAAAGGCGAAGAAATCTAAAAAATAAACAATAGTATCCGTGTTTGCGGTAAATAAAGAACCGATATGCGTCACAGAAACAAGAATAAAATATTAGATAGGGAAAAGGGTCCGCGCGAACTTATGTTGCGCAACCTGGCTTCCAGTATTTTAATTTACGAAAAAGTTAAGACAACTCGCGCTAAAGCCGCGGCCGTTCGTCCTTTGGTTGAAAAAATGATCACCTCTGCTAAAGCCGGCGATTTAACTTCTCGCCGCGGACTTATTAAAGTTCTTTTGCAGAAGAATGCCGTTAAAAAGGCGATCGAGGTCCTTGGTGTTAGATATAAGGAGAGACCGGGTGGTTATACCAGAACCGTTAAGCTTGGTACAAGAGCCGGCGATGGAGCCGAGATGGTTCAGATCGAATTAGTATAAAAATATGAAGAATATTGAAAGAAAATTACATAAGATAGATGCGGAGGGTTTGGCCGTCGGTCGTTTATCTACTAAAATTGCTTTAATTTTGCGAGGTAAGAACAAGCCTGAATATCAGGCTCACATGGACCTTGGTGATATTGTTGAAGTTGTTAATGCCGATAAGGTTAAATTTACCGGTAAAAAACTCGATCAAAAGCAGTATCATCATTATTCCGGTTATCTTGGCGGTTTAAAGACTAAAAAGATGAGTGAAGTTTTTGCTAAAAATCCCGGTGAAGTTATTAGACGCGCCGTTATGCAAATGCTTCCTAACACCAAATTAAGAAATGGTATGATGAAAAGATTAATCATTAAATAATATGGAAAAGAAGAAAGTTAAAATCATCGATACCGAAGTTGCCGAAGTAAAAATAACAGAGATCGAAGAAGAAAAAGATTGGGCAAAAAATGAAACTGCTGATTTTTCAGGTAAATATACTCCAGCTACCGGACGTCGTAAAACTGCTGTTGCTCAGGTTCGTCTTTTTGAAAATGGCAAGGGCGTTATTATGATCAACGGTGTTAGAGCCGGTGAATATTTTCCGGGTGAAGGCTTGGGTATTATTGTTCAACCTCTTAAGGTTTCCGGTCATGGACGTGACTATAATTTTTCCGTTATCGTCAAGGGTGGCGGCAAGCAGGGTCAAATGATTGCCGTTCGCTTGGGTATCGCTCGCGCTATCTTAGCCGTTGACCCTGAAGCTAAAGAAGCTTTGAAGGCCAACGATTTCTTGACTCGCGATCCTCGTCAGGTTGAAAGAAAAAAACCGGGTTTGCGCAAGGCCAGAAAAGCTCCACAGTGGTCCAAACGTTAATATTTTATATTGCGAAATATACAAAAATCCTCCCTTTGGGGGGATTTTTATTTTACTTTTACATCCCTTTCTCCTATAATTTTTAATATGGAAAATATCTTAACTGATTTAACTGAACTTAAAAAACGCTTTTTGGAAATAAAAGCGCTTTTGGATATTGATAAAAAAGACGCTAAGGCTCATGAATTAAGAATAAAGATGTCAGCGCCTGATTTTTGGGATGATAGAGATGGGGCGGTAAAAATCGCTCAGGAGGCGGAAGAACTTTTTACCGAAAGTCGTGTCTGGAATGATTTTGGCAGGGAATTAAAAGATTTAGAAGAAATTTGTCGCTTAGCGCTTGAAGAGAACGATGAAACAATGTTTGAAGATTTAAGTCAAAAAGCCGCTAACCTTGCTAATCATTTATCAAAATTGGAATTCGCAGCTTTGTTTGACGGCAAGTATGACAAAGAGAATGCTTTTTTGTCGATTCATGCCGGAACGGGGGGCGTTGATGCGCAAGATTGGGCGGAAATGTTGGAGCGCATGTATTTGCGTTTTGCCGAGAAAAAGGGTTTTAAAGCTGAAGTTTTTGATAATTCTTATGGTAGCGAGGCGGGAATTAAAAGTGCGGAGATGAAAATCTCCGGGCCGTTTGCCTATGGATATTTGAAAAGTGAAAATGGTACCCACCGTTTGTTGCGCAACTCCCCTTTTAATGCCGATGGTTTGCGTCAAACCTCTTTTGCTTTAGTTGAGGTTATTCCGGAAATAAAAAGTGATGAGGCTCCGATTATTAAAGATGAGGAAATTAGGATTGATGTGTTCCGTTCCAGCGGCCCGGGAGGACAGAGTGTCAACACAACTGATTCCGCGGTTCGTATAACGCATATTCCAACAGGGATCGTCGTTTCTTGCCAGAATGAAAGATCGCAGCATCAGAACAAAGAAAACGCTTTTAAGATATTGCAAAGCAAACTAACACTTTTAGCCTTGGCTAAAAAAGAAGAAGAAGAAAAAAGCTTGAAGGGTGGACAGCAAAAGGCGGAGTGGGGGGCGCAGATCCGTTCCTATTGTTTGTATGGCAATAAATACGTCAAAGACCATAGAACAGAGGCAGAAAGCTCTAATGTTGACGCCGTTTTAGACGGAGATATTGAACAATTCATGGAAGCTTATTTAAGGAGAAAGAGGAAAAATTAATATTAAATATATGTCAAAAATTATTATCGCTTCCGGACCGGTTATTGTTGAAAATAATAAGGTTTTATTGAATAAACATGGGGATGATAATTTTTGGAAATTTTGTGGAGGCAGAGTTGAGGAAAATGAAATTAATTTGAAAGAGGCGGCTAAGCGTGAAGTTAAGGAGGAGATGGGCATTGAAATCAATATTTTAAATGATGAACCCTATATTTTACATGTTGAGAAAGAAATTAACGGTGAACAATTTAGCGTTATTCTTGCTCATTTTTTATCAAAGAGAATCGGGGAGCCTGTTCCGGGAAGCGATATAAGAGAGTGGAAATGGATAGATATAAATGATTTGGATAATGAAATTTTAGCCCCCAATATTAAGCCGACTTTGTACTATTTTGGCTTTTTAAAAAAATCTTAAGTTCCCATCATCACCAATGTTCTATAATAAACATCGCTTATAAGGCGGTGTTTTTATTTATTAAAGTGTTTGACTAATATATCATATATGATATATAATGAGGAATATAAAATAAAGTATTATTTTGATGAAAATGGAAAAAGCGATGTTGTAGATTTTATTAAATCGCTTGACGATAAGATGCGAGCTAAGATATTGAAATATATAGAATATCTTAGATTAGAAGAAGGTTATTTAAGTGAACCGCTCTCAAAACATATAAGCGGGAAGATAAGAGAATTGCGAGTCGATTTTTGGAATCATCGGCATAGATTTTTCTATTTTTGCGCCATAGAGAAAAATATTATTATTTTAAGTGGCTTTATTAAAAAAACTTCTAAAACTCCGCAAAAAGAAATAGAAAAAGCCGAGTACAGACTGAAAGAATGTTTAAATAATATAGAAAAATATTTATATGACTGATAAAAAATACACAAAAGCGCCGGACTTTGACGAGATTTTAGCCGAAGAGCTTAAAAATCCCAAATTTAAAAAGGCTTTTGATGAATATGGCCGCCAGCTTGACATATCTTTAAGACTGGTCAAGCTTAGAAAAGAAAAAAATATTACTCAAGCTGAGCTTGCCCGAAGAACGGGAATTAAGCAGAGCAATATTGCCCGTATTGAAAGTTGTAACTACAATTTTACTTTAAGTATGTTGGAACGAATTACTCAGGCCCTTGGTGTGGAGCTTAAAATTACTTTTTAAATTTTAACTTCTCTTGAATACGTAATTGTTATAATAAACATCGCTTATAAGGCGGTGTTTTTATGTCTCAAAAAAAGAAAATTATTCCAGCCAAAATTCTTTTTGCTTTTAATTTAATCATTATCAGCATTGTTTTTATTGTTGGTTTTATACCCGGTATTTTTAATGAAGAAAAAAATAACTCCGAAGTGATCAAGCACTATAATAAAAATATCAGTTTTAAGGCTATGGTGTGCGAAGAAGCCGATGTTGATTATAAAAGTCGCCGCCTTGTTTTATGCGCTTCATCCAAAGTCTTGGTTACCGCAAATCTTTATCCCGAATATGATTACGGCGATTATTTAAAAGTTAGCGGCAAACTTTTACAGCCGACAAAAATCGAAGATTTTGATTATGAAAAATATTTGGCGCGTTATGATATTTATTCTTTAATGTATTATCCGAAGATTGAAAAAGTTTTTGGAAGCCTTAATTTAAAACAGAAAATTTTTCGCCAACTTCTTAATTTCAAGCAAGGAGTAAAAGCCATTATTGATCGCAATTTGCCGGAGCCAGAATCGGGTTTAGCCAATGCGATTTTGCTTGGTTATAAAAGAACGGTGCGCCGGGAAAATTTGGAAGCGTTTTCTAAAACAGGCTTAAGCCATTTGATTGCCATTTCCGGATCACATATTACAATTATGTCGGCGCTCCTTTCCTCCTTTTTATTTGCACTCGGCTTTAAGCGCAAGTTTTCTTTTCGGGCGATTTTAAGTTTTCTCGTTTTTTATCCGGCGATTACTGGTCTTTCCGCTTCAGCGATTCGATCATCGATTATGGGCGGTTTATCATTTATTGCGTTGTTTAATAATCGTTTGAGTATCTCGATAAATGCGCTTTTGTTTGCCGCCTCTGTAATGCTAATTTTCAACCCTAAGCTTTTACGTCATGATATCGGTTTTCAATTATCTTTTTTGGCGGTTTTAGGAATTATTTATTTATATCCTTACGGTGACCATTATTTTAAAAAATATTTGGAAAGAAAGAATATTAAATATGGACGAAAGAAAATTTGTCTTCTATTTTTTTCTGCTTTTAATTTAACAATCGTTTCACAAGTTATGACCTTGCCGATTTTAATGATTAATTTTAAAGGTCTATCATTTGTTTCTCCGTTGGCCAATGTTTTAGTGGCTTGGGTATTTTCGGCGCTCCTGGCAATTCTTATCGTTTCTTCGGCTTTATCTTTCATTTTACCGTCTTTTGGCATATTGTTTTTTTTACCTTCTTATTTTATGTTGCGCTTTCTTTTTATTGCGGCTGATAAAATGGCGGCCTGGCCTTTTTCTTATCGCGAAATTGAGGGATTAACTTGGAGCTTTGGTTTTATATATTATTTGTTTTTATTTTTAACCATTGTTTTATTGCAGAAAAAAATTCCTTTAAGAAAGCTTGTTTAATAATTTTTATAAAACAAAAGACGCCTCGTTATGAAGCGTCTTTTATTTTGATAGAAATTTTTATTTCTTGGCAGCTGTCTTTTTAACTGGAGCCTTTTTTTTGGCAACTTTCGGAGCAGCTTTTTCACCGGCTTTTAAGGCGGGTTTGCGAGGCGTTTTCACACGCTTCGGTTTATCGATAGTCCTTAAGCAGGAAGTGCAGAGTTTGAGCGTCATCCCATCAATTACCTTAGTCTGCAGGTTGATGCCCTGTCTCTTTAAGGTCTTTATCTTGGAATGGGAGCGGCTGGCGCCTTTAGTGGCAACTCTCTTGCACAGATCGCATTTTCTTCCCATATTCGTTGGTTTTTAACTAATTTTTTAAATCAAGCTAAGTTTAACAGCATTTTCAAAATTAATCAAGTATGCTAAGCTTTAAGAGCAAATATTAGCCAAGCGTAATTAAGCTTGGTCAATTAGATTTTTTATGGATAAAATATTTTTAATTATTGTCTTGGTTTTTTCGGCGGTCTTTCATGAATATATGCACGGTTATGCCGCCTATAAATTAGGCGACATGACGGCAAAAAATGCCGGGCGCTTAACTCTTAATCCTTTAAAACATTTAGAATGGCTCGGTTCGGTTTTTTTGCCCTTAATCATGGTTATTTCCGGGGCGCCTTTTATTTTTGCCTGGGCTAAACCGGTTCCTTATAATCCTTTTAATTTACGTGACAGAAAATATGGCGATGCCAAGGTCGGCGTGGCCGGACCTTTGGCAAACTTTATGATAGCTCTTGCTTTCGGTTTGATATTGAGATTTGCGCCAATTGCCAGCCCGAGTTTTGCCGGATTTTTAAGTATTATAGTTTATATCAATTTAATGCTGATGGTTTTTAATCTTATTCCGATTCCGCCGCTTGATGGTTCAAAAATAGTTTCCGCTTTTTTGCCGGCAGGGAAGAAGGAGAGATATTTGGCTATGGAAAGATACGGTTTTATCATGGTTATTGCTTTTGTAATGCTGCTTGGTAATCTGCTTATTATCCCGATTGATTTGTTGTTTAATTTGATTGTCGGAGCTTAAATGAAATTTATTTTTTAAAAATAAAAGAGCCCGAACTTTTTAGAAGTCCGGGCTTTTGTTTTTTGCCTTTTTAATTTTACATTACTGTGAACAGGATGCCGGCACCATCTGACCAATCGGATTTTTTGATAGCGGGGAACAACCAATATTCGCAACCATATTTTCCTGAATAGAAAAGTGCGCGGTAACTTTCCCCTGTGGGCATTTCTGTCATTGGTGGAAAGTCTTCTTCAAAGAAAGTGAAGCAAACATATTTTGAATATTTGCAGACTTTCAGTTTGAATAAGTTCCCGCTAAATAATCCGCGACAACCGTCATTAAATTGATCATTTCTTGCAGATGTTAAAATTACTTTGAAGTTGTTTTCATCCTTTGGGTCAACGCCATTATAGCTTCCCCAAGAGTTGAAATCATTCCCGTTATACTTTAAGTATAGAGAATAGCCAATTTTTGTCTTTCCATCACTTATGTTGAAGATCTCTTTCTCCATTCGGAAAGAGAAATCGTTGTCAAAAGAATCGCCTATTGTTCCTGGTATTCCTTTGTGTCTGATAAAGAAGTGGAAAGAATTGTCCGATTCCTGATGCTTAAAGTTTACGCTATAGAGACCAAGCTTTCTTGGCTTTATGGCACAAATAGAGGCTTGAGCTTCGGAGTAGGGACGATTCCCAACTTTAAAATCCTCTCCGTCATTGTCGGCATCTTCCAAATATATCATCCAATCACCCTTGGCCGGTAATCCGCCAATTTGGGCCGAAAATATGATATTAATATTTTCCATCGATTCTATATCGACGGTGTCGCCATAATTAATGGAAGTGCTTTCGGTTGTTGAAGCCGATTTCAATCCAGTTGCTTTTTCGGCTGACATGGTAATTTTAATGTCCGCCACATCAGTAGCCGATAATTCTTCTTCCTGGCAGGAAGAAAATAAAAAAGCAAGAACAGTAATAAATGGAATGATTTTTTTCATTTCTTGATTATTTTAAATTGTGAATGTTCTGAATTTACTTAGTCGAATTCTAACATATATTAATATAAATGTCAATATAAAATTAAAAATAATTTCTTTTAAATCATTCTCCTCTAAGACAAGCCATAAAATAAGTGCTTAAACCTTGACTTATCTTTTTAGTTTTGTTAAATTAGACAGGTACTAAAAAAAGCAGAAAATAGCGCACCTGATTGCTCAGGGTGTTTTTTGCACGAAATACAAAAATAAAGCGAATATAAAAAGCTTATGCCAACCGTAAATCAATTAGTTAAGAAAGGTAGAGTAAAAGTTAAGGCTAAAACAAAGTCCTTTGCTCTTCATATCAATCTTGATTCCTTGCACCGCAAGAAGAAAGAACTCGCCCAAGGCGCTCCTTTTAAACAGGGTGTTTGCTTAAAGGTAACAACAACCACTCCTAAGAAACCGAACTCCGCTTTGCGTAAAATCGCTCGTGTTCGTCTTTCAAACGGAATGGAAGTAACCGCTTACATCCCAGGTATGGGACACAACCTACAGGAACACTCCATCGTACTCGTAAAGGGTGGAAACACCAAAGATCTTCCTGGTGTTCGTTACAAAGTTGTTCGTGGTGTATTTGACGCTTCTGGCGTTGAAGCTAGACGTCAGGGACGCAGCCGCTATGGGGCTAAAAAGCCTAAAGCAGCTAAATAAGCTTTAAATAAATTTTTAAGAGATATAAATAAACCAATGCCGGGTTTAGAATAGCTATAAAAACGGCTAATTAAAACTATGAGAGGAAAACAAGCTCCACGCAGAGATATTGAAGGTGATTCAAAGTATAACGATATTAGCATTGCTAAATTCATCAACTACGTAATGTTGGATGGAAAAAAGACGACTGCTGAAAAAATCGTGTACGGCGCTTTTGATATTTTAAAAGAAAAGGCTAAGCAGGATCCCCGCCATATCTTTAATAAGGCCATTAAAAAGGTTTCTCCTTTGGTCGAGGTTCGCGGTAAGCGCGTCGGCGGTGCCAACTATCAGGTTCCATTCCAAGTTAGAGGTGAAAGACGTTATTTCTTGGCTTGCAATTGGATGATTAAGGCGGCTGATGATAGACGCGGCCGTTCAATGGCCGAGAAATTGGCTGCTGAAATGCTCGATGCTTCTAACGGTGAAGGAAATGCTGTTAAGAAGAGGGAGGCTGTTCATAAGATGGCTGAGGCTAACAAAGCTTTCGCTCACTTTTCCCGATAAGTTTATTTTGAACGAATTTCTTCGTCAAAAGCTGCAGGGTTCGTTCGCCGTATGTTCAATACGGCTCACTACACGCTTCGCTTTTTCCTTGAACTTCATTTCAAAATAAACTTATTAATTCACACTCGTTTTCAAAATTTAACTACTTGATATTCCACTGCATTACCCCGTTTATTAGAATTTTCAAAAAATTATAAATTAATTTTAAAATATGTCCCGAGACTACGCGCTAGAACATATCAGAAATATCGGCATCATGGCTCACATTGATGCCGGAAAAACAACTTTTACTGAACGTGTTCTTTTCTATACTGGAAAGAAGCACAAGATTGGTGAAACTCACGAAGGTCAGGCCGATATGGACTGGATGGAACAAGAAAAAGAAAGAGGTATTACAATTACTTCTGCTGCTACAACTTGTTTCTGGAAGAATAACAAAATCAACATCATTGATACTCCAGGCCACGTTGATTTCACTGTAGAAGTTGAAAGATCTTTACGTGTTTTAGACGGTGCTGTCGCTGTTTTTGATGGACAAGCCGGTGTTGAGCCGCAGTCTGAAACTGTTTGGCGCCAGGCTGACAAGTATCACGTCCCACGTCTTTGTTTTATTAACAAAATGGATAAGACTGGTGCTGATTTCTTTATGAGTCTTAATTCTATTAAGACTAGA
>CAZREL010000019.1:0-14871 GCA_964599385.1 uncultured Gammaproteobacteria bacterium | reverse complement strand
TGACCAGTTCGAATCCATAGCTCTCAACATGATAAAAATAAAACACCACATTGTGGTGTTTTATTTTTATGCTGCGGGACCTGGATTCGAACCAGGATAAACGGCTTCAAAGGCCGCTGTCCTACCGTTAGACGATCCCGCAATAAAAGCTCTTTTATCTAAGAAAGAGCTTAAAATAAAGATGACGAAAAGTCAAACCCTGGCATAACGCCTGACGGCAAAAAGGCTGGCTACAGTGTTAATAGCTAAAATAGCTAAAAACTGAGCGCCAAAAACTAAAACAAAGTTATCAATAAAATAACTTAAAATATTAACATTATAGCCGGTAAAGAAAACCTCCAAATACGGTTGCAGTAAAGTCAAAATGGGAAAGAAAACGGCAATAATAATAATCACGCTCAGCAGAGCATAAATAAAAGAAGAAAAGATATAGGGCATGTAAACAAAGAAATTAGAAGCTCCCACCAAGCGCATAATCTCTATCTCTTGCCTATGAGTATAAATTGCAACCCTAATTGCGTTATAAACAACAAGCAAGCTTGTTAACACAAAAATTAAAATAATAAAAAGACCAACCTCATTAACACGTGCGGTAATATTGGAAATCTTTTCCAAAACTACGGAATTATCCGAAAAGTCGCGAGATTCAATAATAGCGCTATCGAGTACCTTCAATTCATTTATCAACAAAGACGACTCTTCAACATTAGCCGGCTTGATAATAAAGCTTGGCGAGAGAGGATTGCGACCCAATTCTTTTAAAGCGGCCAACACTTCTTGATTGTTCTGATATTTCTCGCGAAAATTTTCCAAAGCTTCGGTTTTAGAAATATAAGAAACTTCTTTTACCTTCGAATTAGACTCGAGGTTCGATTTCAAAGCAAGAATATCGCCTTCAGGCGCTTCCGGCTTTAAATACAAACTAATGTCAACTTTGTCTTTTATAGCCTCAATTGCATTATCACTGATTACTCGAACCGTTACCAAAGTATTAATAGAAAATAAAGCCAAGAGCAAAATTGTTACCGTTACAACACTAAGCCAAGTATTGCGAAAAATGTCTTGCAAGCTAAATTTAATTATTCTAAAAAATGACAACATATTTTTATAGAAGATATTTTCCGTGCTCTTTGTCGCTAACAATGTGCCCTCTATCCATAGTTACAACGCGACGATTCAAGCGATTAACTATTTCCTTGTTATGAGTAACGAGAATAACGGTTGTACCGAAGCGATTAATGCGAAGAAGCAATTCAATAATTTCATCGGCATTAATGGCGTCAAGATTGCCGGTTGGCTCATCGGCTAACAACATTTTTGGCTGATGAACTAAAGCGCGGGCAATCGCGGCACGCTGTCTTTCTCCTCCGGAAACTTCATGCGGATAACGGTCGCCTTTGCCGTCCAAACCAACGATTTTTAAAACACTGGGAACAATCTTTCTTATTTTTTCACGCGAACCGCCGGAAACTTCCAAAGCGAAAGAAACATTTTCCGCTAAGGTTTTTTTAGGCAAAAGCTTGAAATCCTGAAAAATAACGCCGATTTGTCGACGCAAAAAAGGAACTTCGCGGCGACTTAGCCTCGTTATATCCCAATCGCCAACCGACACCTTCCCTTCATCCGCCCTTTCTTCGCCAATCAACAAGCGAACCATGGTAGTTTTACCGGCGCCAGACTGCCCGACAATAGAAACAAATTCTCCCGGCTTAACGGATAAGCTAACCTTGTCGAGTACTTTATTTTTAAGATATGATTTCGAGACATTCTCGATTTTTATCATACAATAATTTTTAACGGCCTATTTGGCAAGCAGTTTAAGGCCATATTTAATAAGCTGCTCGTTATCGCTGAAACTTTCAGCACGTGATTTTGAATTAAGATTTACCGTTATCAACTTTCCATCCGGATTTTCCACAAAAGTCATTAAACAATATCCGGCTTCATTCAAATAACCGGTTTTCGAGCCGGCAATTGAGTAAGAGGAATTACCGATTAATTTATTGGTGTTTTTTAAATTATGATCCTCTTTAGTGTTAATGGTTTTAAAAGAATATTTTTCCGTCGCACTGATTTCTCGTAAAATTTTATCGCTTAAAACTTCTTTTGCTATTATAGCATAATCGGAAGCAGAGCTCACGTTTTCAGGAGAAAGTCCTGTCGGTTCAATGAACTTAGTTTTCTTGGCCCCAATTTCTTTTGCAAAAGAATTCATTTTGGCAATAAATTCGGAGCGGCTTAAACCGCTGACTCGAACCAAAGACTCAACAGCATTGTTGGCGGAGCCAACAATGGCGCTATAGAAAAGATCGCGCACCGTCATTGTCTCTCCTTCTTTAACTTTTAAACGCGCCGACTCCCAAGGCTCGCAATATTCATAATTATATTTCTCGTCCTGATATTTATAAGAAACAACTTTGTCAAAATCGGGCTTTAAATCAAGAAAAACTTTGGCAAACACCAGTTTTGTCAAACTTGCAATCGGCATCGTTTCATCCGCTTCTTTAGAAAAAAGAAGGCTATTGTCTTTTTCCAACATAACAACGGCTGATGACGCGCTAACAATCGGTTTAGGCGAATTTAGGACAGCGGCCGGCTTTGGATTTTTCTCAACAATCTTTATCGGTTCAACGCGAACTGAAATAATTCCATCTTTAGGCGAGGCTATCTGCGAAAAAGCAACATAATCAAGATCAATAACTCGATCGGGATGCTTGATTCTGTCCGGACCGTAATCGTTTATGGTAACATCGACATGCTTGCCATTTGCATTATTGTAAACGCGTAAAACACTGCCCTTTTCATAATCGGGAGAAGCGGCAAAGAGTCCATTTTTATACTTATACCAACTGGCTCGACCGCTGGACATTTTCCCGGTCTCGGCCATAGCAACCAAGCGGCCCATCGTGGCGCTGGTGTTAACAGCCAAATAAGATTCAGCAACGTTTTCTGTAAACTTTAATGGCAGCCACCTTCCTGTCGCCGAGTCATAAGAAAAAACTTTTTTTACAACATTAACATCGGCATTATGATATATTCTCAGTTCCAAAGGAAATATTGGATCATAAAAACCGGAACTCTTGAAAGAGTAATCAAAGACAGGACTTATTGATTCGTATTCCCATGGCAAAGTCGAATCGCTGGAGGTTGCGACGACAAAATCAACCGGTGCCGTAAAGGCCTTTGGATCAAAAAATGATTTTAAATTTACAGAAGCAGAAGAAAAAACTTTCTTTGATTGCGTTATTCTGATTCCGTAAAGAGTGTTACCTTCTTTTCTGGTAACGCGAAAATTTTTAATCTCCGCAGGAGAAGGTATTTTCTCTTCGAAAGCGGCTACTGCCGGCCAAGAAAACGAGGCCGCGGAAACCACCAAACTTAAAATAATAATTTTCAATACTTGATTTTTTTTCATGTTTTTAACTGTTAAGGACAATTGACGTCTATTAATTATTAAGCTTATAATAACAAAAGAAATGCGGGCGTCGTATAATGGTTATTATGCAAGCTTCCCAAGCTTGAGAAGGCGGTTCGATCCCGCTCGCCCGCTCAGACAGCCCTCTTAGCTTAATTGGTAGAGCAACGGTATCGTAAACCGTAGGTTGCCGGTTCAATTCCGGCAGAGGGCTCAGAACAAAAAATCGGCTGAAGGCCGGTTTTTTAATTGAAAAAATAACGCCACCATTTTTTTAGATTACTGCAAGATTCGTCTTCAATTACATCGCTATTTTCCGTTTCCTTATTTGATGTTTCAACGATAACAACCGCTTCTCCGGGCTTTTTTAAATTTAAATTCAAACGCGCCTGCTCTTCAGCAGACTCTTTTGAAGACAAATACTCGAGCATTTCTTTCATCTCCCTGTTTTCGTTTTGAAATTTTTCAACCTGCTGTTTCATGTCCTCTATTTCCTTATCCACTAAGACCTTACGGCTATAAGACTTGGCTAAAGGAAAACTTAAAAGCACCAAAAAAGCCAAAGCGACGATAGCGACGAATCTTTGGCTGGAAAAAAGACGGACAAAATAATTTTCAGGCTCATGAATCTTTAAAGGCGCAGCCTTAAGAGCATGAGATTTGTCGATTCTTTTCATGCCGATATTATAACACAAGAAAAGAAAATCGTCAGCGTACTTTTGGAGTAACCCAAAAGCCCATATATTTCCCCAATAATAATCTGATCTGCGCCTCAAGACACGGTATCGAACCAAAAATAATAATTGTCACCGGAACGGTTGCCCATTCAAGAGTCATCCAGAATTTTTTCAAAGGCCCATATTTTTTCGGACGCTTTGGCAATAACAAGTAAGAAATAACCGCCGACAAAACCATGCCGATCATAGCGAAATTCATTAAAGTCTGCGTTACACTCGGCAAATTACCAGACAAAACGGTTGAGTTAAAACGATCGCCGCCCAAAAGCATCGGCAACCAACCGATAACGCCAATAATCAAGGCGTTAGTTGCCCAAGCGTGAAAACCATAAATTTGAATAAAAATATGACCGGCAATTTTTCCTTTTTTAAAACCGGGAGTCCTCCATCTTTTCCAAGCATTAAAAACCAAATACGGAATATTTTCCCCGCCCCAGGCCCAGCGACGCTGCTGCTTGTATAAACTGGCCGCCGTACGCCAAAACCCGGCATCAGCTGTCACGTCCATAGAAACCTTATGAAAAACCGGCTCAACGCGATAATTACCATTATAGTGCATTAAACAATGCCAGAAGATACGAGAATCTTCTGAGACACTGGTCGTTCCCCAAAAACCAATTTCCGATAGCGCTTTAAAACTCATGGAATGAGAAGAATAAGTGACCAAGCTATCTTCCCTGATTTGCATAATCATCTGCCAAAAAGTATTGGAAGAAGCGGTAACTCGAGAAAAAAACGGAGAATTCCAAATATTGTTATGATAAACCGGAACCGGTTGATAACTGGTATGATAAGGATCTGAAACAGTCAAAAATTTATAGGTCACAGCAAAAAAATAACCCGGCTCAACTACGGTGTCGATATCAAAAACCGAAATAACTATTTTCCCATAATCCATTCCCTGCGGGTCAATATATTCCTCTTTCAATTTCTTGGCGCACCAAGCCTGATTAGCGCCCTTGCCTTTCAATTCGCCTTCAATTCCATCCGGATGAACAGTTACAAAAAGGTGGGCAAATTTACCCGCATACTTTTCTTTAACAAAGGCCGCACGTCTATTAACCGAATCCATCCCGGCTCGTTCTTCAAAAGTTATGGCGACAATCATTTGCTCGGCCGGAAATCCGTCAGCTAAAAGCGCATTGAAACAATCGCCGATAACTTCTTCACCCTCTTGATAAAGAGGTAAAATAACGACCTGCTTTATTTCCTCCCAAGAAATACCGTGACACAAAGCATCGGCCGAAAATAAAGATTTTTGTTCTTCTTTTTTTAAATTTTCGCATTCCAAACGCCAATCGGTAGCACTGCCTTTTTTTAAATTAAAATAGGAAGATATAAGAAATATCGCCATGTAAAAAACCAGAATCAACCAATAAACATCAAAGGCAATTATAATATAGGCCACCCAAACCGGTTTAAAATATGATAGAAAAACTAAAATAATAAGAGTTGATAAAGAAAAAACCCCTGGAAATATTTCCAAAAGACGATAAATTTTTCTGTCCCGACCCTGCAAATCAGTGGCCTTGCCGACTTTAAGATAATCTATTTTGTTCATATAAGATTTCTCCTTTTTAGCTCAAAAAAGCATTTAGCGCAAGCCTCGACGTCAACCAAGGCATCGTGAGCCTCCGGGAAACCGGTATTAAACAATTTAGTATAGAGTTCTGTCAAATTAGGCCATTTATAGCCGCCGCGCGGACTGGGGATACGACAAAAATCAACGCTGGATTTCATGGTGCATATCTTTTCTGAAGCAGAAACATGATTAGTGAAATTGCGACGCAGAATTTCGGAGCCGACTATTTTTTCATCAAAATCAATATTATGAGCCACAAGATATGAGGCACTTTGTACATCGGCCAAAAATTTAATTAAAACTTCATCCAGCGGAACGCCTTCTGCCATCGCCCTCTCTTGAGTAACTCGGTGTATCTTAGCGGCCTCTTCGGGAATTATAAAGCCATCCGGCCTGATAATATAACAATAGGAACCCCAATTATTGCCTTCTTCATCAAAAAGCATCCAGGCGATTTGAACAATGCGCGGCCAATTCAAAAAATCATCAAGCGGAGCCTGATAATTCTTTGGCAAGCCGGTAGTTTCAGTATCAAAAAATAAATACATAAATTAAAAACGATTCTGAGTTATAACAACATCTTCACCTTCATTTAAAGTCATCTCCCGGGAAGGAATTTCTTGCGAGGATGAACCTTGAGCCTGTCTGTCTCTATCACTTGTCGAAACGGGACGATTAATTGTTCTTCCTCGGAAATCGCGGGGTTGCAAATTCCTTAAATCATCAAGAGTAATCCATGGCTCATCCTGTTTTGGCTTAGCAGATTCTTGTTGTTCCAGCTTAGCTTTTTCTTCTTTTTTTTCAAGCTGCCTCTTCTCCATCTCCAATCTCTTTTCTTCTTTTTTTTTACTAAGGCAATCTTTGCAATAAACCGGTCTGATTCCGTCTGGCTGAAATGGCGTATGAGTTATCTGATGACAAGAAGCGCAAGTAGCTTCAAAGCCGGACTTATTATTTATTGGCGAAGCGGGCTTATTTATAACCTGACTCCTTATTGGACTTACCGCTTGCGGCGGAACTACGGGTTGCGCCGTTGCCTTATTTTGCAAGACAACAGTTGGAGATACGGCGTTTTCTATTACCGGGACTGCCTCCGCGACAGGCTTGGCTGGCGACACAAATATTGTCGGATTATCTAAAATATCCTGATTTAAAGTTGTTGGCTCTTCTTCTCCTTCATGCCAGCGCATAATCTTTTCTTCAACCGAGGCACGATCGGAAGCATACTTACTCCTGGTTTCGGCAATAACACGCTCAACATTGCCGGTTTTTTCATCTTCCCTTAAAGGCGGCAAACCCTTGGCAGAAAATGGCGAAGAAGCAACGCCGTCAATCATTAATTTCAAATACATTTCATATTTAGGAAGATTAACAATGTCCTCCTCGGTAAAAGTTGGGGTAAATTCCTTTACAAGTTCCTCGGCATCGGCCGCGCCGACACGAAACACCACCATAGTTCCAACGTTGCCAAAAACGGCCGGTTTAACCTTCTCGCTTAACTGCTCAATGTACTGATGAGCTAAAATTAAATTCAAACGATATTTTCTGGCTTCAGATAAGATATTGGCAAATGAATCAGTGGAGAAATTTTGGAATTCATCGATATACAAATAGAAATCGCGGCGCTCTTTTTCCGGAATATCAACACGACTCATCGCGGCCAGCTGAATTTTAGTGATCATCATCGCACCAAGTAAAGCGGAATTATCTTCTCCGATTCTGCCCTTGGAAAGATTCATGATCAAAATCTTACCGCTATCCATAACATCGCGAATATCGATTGATGATTTGACTTGGCCGATAATATTTCTCATCAAAGAGCTTGATAAAAATTGTCCAACCTTATTTTGAATAGGTGAAACAGCCTCGGAAGCAAACTTATCGGCATAACCGGCGAATTCTTTCTCCCAAAAAGCCTTAACAACCGGATCTTTAATGTTAGCAACAACGCGTTTGCGATAATTTTTGTCAGAAAGCATTCTCACGACGCCCAAAATTGTCGAACCGGGAAAATCTAAAATCGCTAAAATTGCATTTCTTAAAATATACTCCAAACGAGGACCCCAGGAATCGGCCCAAAGTTTTTGAAAGACGCCAATTAATCCTGAAGCAACCAAATGGCGCAAATGAGGCTCAACTTGTTCAACAATATTAAAAGCAATCGGATAATCTTGATCGGAAGGATTAAAATAAACAACATCCTTGATTCTCTCGGTTGGGATATATTCAATTATTTTTTCTGCCAAATCACCGTGCGGATCGACAATTGCCACGCCATGGCCGGCTCTTATATCATCAACAATCATGTTCTCCAAGATTGTCGATTTACCCATACCGGTTTTTCCAATCAAATACATGTGGCGGCGCCTGTCGTCAGTTTTAATACCGAAGCGTCTGGCTTCGTTGCGAAAAGTTGTTTGTGCAAAAACGGCAATGTCTCTCATTTTATAATAAGATTTAAATTACCAATTATTGTCCGGAAATAGCGGTTAGATAACTTTCGCTAAATCCCGACATAATTGAACCTAAAGAAATAAAGCCAAAGATAATCAAGGCGGCAATAAAAAACCATTTAATGGCGGTTACAACTAATTGAAAACGGAAATGGTTGCGAATATAATTCAAAGACTCGAGCATCTCTTTGTTAGTCCGCAAAATTTCCTGATTCAAAGAAACTATATCGGGAGTCGGCGTATCGCCAATCTGATCTTCCGCTTTGTTTTTAATTTCTCCTTCCATATTTTTAAATTAAGATCTTAACTCGCAAATATCTACAAATTCACGGGCGATAGACAGGAATTTTTCCATATCTTTTTTGGTATAAGCCTGTTTGCCGGCATAATTCTTATCAACCAAATCGGTATCCGATTTAAAAGATTGCAAATACCATTTTTTGGCGCCCCGTATATCTTCTCCCATCATACGAAAATCGTCTTCAGCCAAAATACCCGGGACAACAGTTGTTCTAAACTCATACGGCAAACCGCAAGACATTATAATTTTAACACTTTCTTGTAATTTTTTAAAATCGGTTTGAACATTCACCGCTTTTTCATAAAACTTAAAAGGAGCTTTAATATCCATCGCAATATAATCGACTAATTTTTCGGCGATTAATTTCTTAAGCATCTCCGGATTAGTTCCGTTGCTATCAAGCTTAACCATATAACCGAGTTCCTTAATCTTACGAATGAACTCCGGCAAGTCAGCATGTAAAGTCGGTTCTCCACCAGTTATAACCACACCCTCCAAACGACCGAAACGTTCTTTTAAAAAATTAAAAAGATCCTCCTCTGTAATCAGATGAGAATCTTTTTTATTTTTATTGTCCGCTCCTTCGTATTGGGGCAAGACAAGCAATGGGTTATAGCAATAGTGACAACGGAAATTACAGCCCTGGGTAAATATGATGGCCGCCAAATGTTCGGGATAATCAAGAAGAGTTAATTTTTCCAGGCCGCCTATTATCATATTAAAAAGTGCTTAAGGTTTATTAAAAAGCGCTGACAATTAGCAGCTTTTTACTTCAAAGGTCTTGCGATCTTTATATTCGGAAGCTTTTCCCGGGTTATAATTTCTAACCGGTGTCAACCAACCGACAACGCGGCTGTAAACGATGCATTCCTGTCTTTGTGTTTTGACTGGGCTCATAATTTTATATATTAATATTTTATATTATTTTTAGTTTCTATTTCAAGCAGCTAACTATTCTCCCTGGTTAGCTTCTCTTATTTCACTAACACTGGTTTCTTCAACATTTTCACTATAACCAATTTCTTCATCGCATTTAGGGCAGAACTTGTGTTCTCCTGATAAATAACCATGCTTAGGACAGATTGAGAAAGTTGGAGTGATGGTAAAATATGGCAAACGATAATTATTGACAATTTTTTGGACAAGTTTTTTAGCTACTTCTCCATCAGCCAATCTTTCACCCAAATAACCATGTAAAACAGTTCCACCGGTGTATTTGATTTGCAAATCATCTTGTAAATCAAGCGCAGTAAAAATGTCATCAGTGTGGCTAACGTGCAAGTGGGTAGAATTGGTGTAATAAGGGTTCGCTCCCTGAGTTTTAACCGCTTCGGTGTTGGCGCAGATAATGCCAGGATAAAGCTGCTGATCTTTTTTGGCAAAACGATAGGTTGTGCCCTCTCCCGGGGTCGCTTCAAGATTATAAAGATTATTGGTTTCATTCTGATAATCCATCAGCTTCTCGCGCATAAAATCAAGAATTTCACCGGCGAAAGCCTTTCCTTCCGGACTGGCAATGTCTTTACCCATTAAATTCAAAGTCGCTTCATTCATTCCGTTAACACCAATGGTTGAGAAATGATTTTTCCAATAAGAACCAAAACGCTCGTGAATATCCTGAAGATAAAACATTGAATAAGGATATAGTCTATCTTCAGTAAATTTCTCAACAATTTTTCTCTTTATTTCCAGGCTCTCCTTGGCAATATCCATTAAATCAAGCAATCTTGTCTTAAATTCTTCCTTTGATTTGGAAAGATAGCCCAAACGAGCCAGATTAATTGTTACAACGCCCAAAGAACCGGTTAAAGGATTAGCACCGAATAAACCACCGCCCCTCTTGCGTAATTCACGGTTATCAAGACGCAAGCGGCAACACATAGAACGGGCATCATCGCGATTCATGTCGGAATTTACAAAATTGGAAAAATAAGGAATACCATATTTAGCAGTCATTTCCCAGGCCGGTTTCAAACACTCTCTATTCCAATCAAAGTCTTTATCAACATTATAAGTTGGAATCGGGAAACCAAAAACGCGTCCAGTTGAATCTCCCTCAAGCATAACTTCGGCAAAAGCCTGGTTAAACATGTCCATCTCAGCCTGAAAATCTTTATATTTCTCCGGCTTAATTTCACCGCCAATAATAATATTTTCTTCACCGATCATTTTAGAAGGGGTGACATCAAGAGTAACATTGGTAAAAGGAGTTTGAAAGCCAACACGAGTTGGAACATTGATATTAAACATAAATTCCTGAAGACCTTGTTTAACATCTTTATAGCTTAAATTGTCATATCTGATAAAAGGAGCCAAATATGTGTCAAAATTAGCAAAAGCCTGAGCTCCAGCAGCTTCACCTTGCATTGTGTAGAAAAAGTTTACAATTTGACCAAGGGCGCTTCGGAAGTGTTTTGGCGGCTTGCTCTGAACCTTTTCGCTAACCCCCTGGAAACCTTTAATTAATAAATCTTTCAAATCCCAACCACAGCAATAAGGAGCGAGTAAGCCCAAATCATGAATATGTAAATCGCCATTAATGTGAGCGTCGCGGATATATTCCGGATAAAGCTTATTTAACCAATAACGAGCGGAAATTGAAGAGGCGATATAATTATTTAAACCCTGGACAGAGAAACTCATGTTACTATTCTCCTTCAAACGCCAATCAGCGCGGCCAAGATAATCTTCCATCAACTTATCATCGGCTGTCTCCTTATTAATGTCGCGCAATTGTCTGTGTTGATCGCGATAAATTATGAAATTCTTGGCGATGCTAATAAGCTTATTTTCAATCAAAACTTCCTCAACGATATCCTGCACTTCTTCAACCGCCGGAATGCTGTTTTTGTGAAATTTGGCATTTAGCTTAAGAACAACCTGATCGGTTAATTTTTCCGCCATTGCTCTATCGTCAACATCAACCGACAAAGCGGCCTTATAAATGGCAGTTGTAACTTTCTCAGGATTAAAATCAACGATTTCTCCCGATCTCTTTCTTAATTTGGCGATTGTTTCTGGCATAGGGTTAGTCTTTATCTTTATTGTTTGTTTTTTTATCCTTAATCAACTTGTTTAATTCCTTTCTAAACTCATTAGCATCTTTAAAGCATTCGTAAACCGAGGCGTAGCGGATATAAGCAACCGGATCGAGTTTTTTAAGATTCTTCATGACTGTCAAACCGATCTGTTTAGAGGTAATTTCATTTTTCTTTAGCCGCTGCAGATCCCTTTCTATAGAATGAATCAAACGTTTAAATCTGTCTTCTGTTATCTGCCTTTTCTCACAAGACTTTTTTAAACCGCCAACAAGTTTTTCTCGACTATAAGATTCGCGGCGTCCGTCTCTTTTCACAATTACGAGTTCCAAAAGCTCAATTTCTTCGTAGGTTGAAAAACGGAAACTGCACTTCAAACATTCACGGCGGCGTCTAATGGATAAGCCGTCCGGGGCTACTCGAGAATCAACAACTTTAGTGTCATCAAAGTAGCAAATCGGGCATTTCATAAATTTTTTTTAAAATTACCGTAATATGGTATAAAACCCATATTTTGTGGGCTTTTTTTTATCGCACCACTAAATATTGTGTTATAAGTCTATTTTAACAGATTTAAAAAGGGGGGTCAATCAAGCTAATTTTAGAGCAATATCAAGACATTAGAAAGTTATCCACAAATAAAAAAGAAATGCGGATTCCGTCGCATTTCTTTTTAAAATCTTTCTTATAAACTCAAAAGGCAAAAAGATAAAATAAGTAATTCTGTCAGATTGCCTTATAGGAATTATAACACATTCAAAAACCCAAAGCAAATCAAACAATTATCCCATTTTCTTTCGAATAAACGCCGGAACACTCAAATCATCATCTTCCAAGTCATCTTTTTTAGGCTTAGAAACAACCGGCGGCTCAACCTTCTTTTCAATCACCGGCTTAATTGGAGCGCTCTTGAAAACCGAAAACTTGCTTTTTTCTTTAGCGGCAAAATCGAGCTCATTTTCCACTTCTCTTTCAATCTCTTTTTCGGCAATAAAAGAATTTGGGGTATAAGCCTTAGATAATTCGCCTTGTTGATTGCGGCCGCGGCCATCAAAACCGGTAGCGACAACAGTAATCTTAATTTGATCCTTCATCTTCTCATCAATAACAGCACCAAAAATTATCTTAGCGTCCTCATCAGCCGCTGAAGTTATAACTTTAGCCGCTTCACTGACCTCTGTCATACTCAAATCAGGACCGCCTGTAATGGTGAAAACAATGCCTCTGGCACCGTCAATGGACATATCAAGCAAATTGGAGTTAATAGCGTCCTTAGCGGCTTCTATAGCTTTATTCTCGCCACTGGCCATACCAATGCCCATTAGAGCTGAGCCGGCGTTAGACATAACTGCCTTAACATCGGCAAAGTCGGCATTAATAATACCAGGAACGGTAATGATTTCCGCAATACCCTGTACTCCTTGACGCAAAACATCATCAGCTGTTTTAAAGGCCTCCAAAAGAGGCATTTTCTTATCAATAACCTGAAGGAGCTTGTCATTAGAAATTGTAATGATCGTATCAACCTTATCAGCCAATTCCGCAAAAGCGCGGTCAGCGATATTTTTTCTTTGACCGCCTTCAAAAATAAATGGTTTGGTAACAACAGCAACAGTGAGCGCACCTGATTCTTTGGCAATTTGCGCCACAATCGGAGAAGCTCCTGAGCCGGTTCCACCACCCAAACCACAAGTAACAAAAACCATGTCGCAATCTTTTAAAGATTCTTTAAGTTCTGTGGCAGATTCTTCAGCCGCCGACTTGCCGAGATCGGGGTTCATACCGGCGCCCAAACCTTTAGTGACAGTTTTCCCGATATGAATTTTTTCATTAGCTTTATTATAATGCAGTGCCTGGACATCAGTGTTTACAGCCACGAAACTAACGCCTTTAATACCGCTGGCAATCATTCTATTGATAGCGCTGCCGCCGCCGCCGCCAACGCCGACAACTTTTATTTTTGCAAATGTCTCGATATCTGGTTTTACTTCAGCCATATTTATATCTCTTAAATCTTTAAAAAACTTTTTTATTTCGGCATTATACGATTAAATATTCCCTTCGCCTTGTCCATTAAACCGCCAATTTTTTTAGAAAAATTCCCAGCCGAAGCACTAAAACCCTCCGATTCTTCGTTGCTTCCCCAAATAACTAAACCGAGGGCTGTTAAAAATTCAGGATTTTTCACCTTATCAATAACGACATTAATATTTTTTGCCAAACCAAGGGCGGCCGGCAAACGCAATTTTTTCTTGGCCGCCTCAACAACATCTTCCAATCTGGCACCGCCGCCAACGAAAATTACTCCGGCCGGCAACATTCCGGAACGATCGATTTTTTTAAATTCGGCATCTATTTTTTCAAATATCTCTTCAACGCGCGCATTAATTATTTCGGCAAGATATTTTTTCGATACAGAATTAATGTCATCATTAACCTCTTCTTCTTTTACCAGGCGGCTAACATCTATTTCTTCTTTATCGTTAATATCATCGGCTATAGCCCGGCCGTATTCGCATTTAATTCTTTCTGCTAAATTAATTGGGGCGCGCAAGCCAATGGCGATATCGGAGGTTATATGCTCAGCGCCAATCGGCAAAACAGCAGTATGGATTAAATTTCTTTCTTCATAAATCGCCAAAGAAGTTGTAGAGGAACCGAGATTAACCAAGGCAACGCCTAATTCTTTTTGTTTGGAGCTAAGAACTGCCTCAGCAGCAGCTAAAGGCGCGATAACAAGATCTTCAATCTCTAAACCGGTGCGATAAATAGCTTTGGTTAAATTCTTAATTTGAGTGCTCAAACCCTGAACGATTAAAACTTCAACCTCTAAACGAATGCCATTCATGCCAATCGGGTCTTTAATATCGGCTTGATTATCAACGGCAAACTTAATCGGGATAACGTGTAAAATTTCATAATTAACCGGCACAGCCAAAGCACGCGCCGCTTCAATAGCTCGATTTACGTCATTCTCGTTAATTTCTCCGTCTCCTCTGCCGACAGCCACAACACCTTTAGAGCGCTCACATTTAATATGAGGGTCATTGATACTAACCCAAACACGAGAAATCGGCACGCCAACCAAGCGCTCCGCTTTTTCTAAAACTTCGGAAATTGATGAGGTTGTTTCTTCGATGCTATTAACTATACCGCGACTAACTCCCGCTGTTGGGCCGGAAACGGCTCCGATAATTTGCAATTCTTCTCCGGCAGGACCAGGAATCCGCTGGGCTACAACCAAGCGAATAGAGGTCGATCCAACATCCAAACCGGCAATGATATTATCTTTCATAATAATATTTAAATATAGCCAAAAAAAGACAAAAAAACTGATACTGATGC
>CAZREL010000018.1:0-15346 GCA_964599385.1 uncultured Gammaproteobacteria bacterium | reverse complement strand
CACAATGTGGTGTTTTATTTTTATCATGTTGAGAGCTATGGATTCGAACTGGTCAATATTTTATCCGTTGACAGTCTTTTTTTGTGATGATAAAGTGGCTGATGTTTGCAGATATCGCTTGGTAAAAATCCGGGCTAATAGTAACTTAACAAATTAATTATTTATGAACATTGAAAAGAACTCTGATGTTTTAGAAGTCGAAAAGAAGAAAAAATCGATTCTAACACCTGTTTTAAGCGGTGAGCCTCTGATTATCGGTGCATTAAGCGGTGAAAAACACATTGCCGCCGCTCCGGAAGTTTTTTTGTCTTTTATTTCCACCGATTTTTGGAAATGGAGGATAGATAAGCCGGGGAAAAGAACCGAAGCTGTTGTTTGTCGCCCATTTGATTTAATCGGGAACGGAGAATTTGAAAAAATATTTTCCGAATTCGATCAAGAGCGATTAATTTTTTCGCAAAATCAAATTGTCGAATTTTGCCGTCTTTTCCCGGAATATATTTTAGAGACGGATGGTACGACATTTTTCCCTTTTGTAGAAAATAATTTTCCTTATATCGCTGCCGTTAAAAGATTTCCCGATGGACTCTTTGTCATTCCCAGATCGCAACGCGATGATGATATTTTCTGCGGAGATCGTTATCGTTATCGGATAGTGATACCGGAAACAGCTATTATCAAAGCTCTCTAAAACATTGGAATCAGCCTCCTGTGCGCAGTAATTCTGTAAAAGAATTCTTGCCGCACCGGAGGTTTTTATTATATTGCTTAACTTGCCACAAGAAGCCGGACAGGCTAAGATTATTATATCCGCTTATGAGACTTAATTTATCAAAAAAAAGGCCGAAACAGCGCCTCATAGATTCCTTGTCGGAGAAAGATAGCGACCCCTTTTTGATAAAAGAAGGGAAGTTTGATTATCGTAACCTTAAAGATTCCGTTTATTATTCCGATTGGACGGAAGAGTCCTTTTTATCAGATACCGGTAAAAAAGAGGCTTTGAGTCAGGCTTTTGATAATCGTAATTTACGTTATTTTTTTATTGCTTTTTTCTTGGGATTTGTTATTTTATTTTCTCGGGCTTTCTGGCTGCAAGTCGTTAAGGGAGAGTATTATTTATCTATGGCGGAGGGTAATCGTTTGCGTTCCTTAAGTTTGGAGCCAAAACGAGGCATTATCTATTCCAGTGATATGCGTCCGCTTGTACGCAATAAGGCTAATTTCGTTTTGTATTTGCGTCCGATTGATTTGCCGCGTGAAGAACTGGATAGAGATAAGCTCTTGCGCGAAGTTGCTGATGCTATTTCTGTTCCGGCATCAGGCAGCCAGGCTGAAACAAATAACGTTTCCGGGCCGGAACTTTTGGCGGACAGTCCGCTGTTTTATGAAATAAAAGAGAAGCTTTCAAAGGTCAGAATCGGCTCGCTGGATTCATACCAGCCGCTTTTTATCATGGATAATCTTGATTATGATAAGGCAATGCTCGTCAAGTTAAATGAAAGAGCTTGGCCGGGAGTGTTTGTTTCCAATAAGATTAGAAGAGAGTATTTAGTTTCCAGCGCTAATGCAACCAGCAGTGTTGAAGTTTTAAGCGATAATTCTTTGTCGCATGTTCTTGGTTATACCGGAAAAATAAATGATAAAGAATTGGCGGAGCTTGGTCCGGAGTATTCTTTAATAGATTATGTCGGTAAATCCGGTTTGGAATATTTTTATGAATCGGAGTTAAAAGGCAGTCCCGGTAAAAAAAATGTCGAGGTCGATGCTCTCGGCCGCCAGAAGAAAATAATTAATGAAGAAGCGCCGATTGACGGCTTCAGCCTGCAATTAACAATTGATTTGGATTTGCAGCTCAAAGCAGAAAAAGTTTTGCGTTCTTATTTGTCAAAAGCTAATTTAACCCGCGCCTCCTTTATTGCGCTTGATCCGCGTGACGGTTCTGTTTTGGCGATGGTCTCTTTGCCGGCTTATAATAATAATCTTTTTACCGGAGGTATTAAGCAGGCCGACTATGATGCTTTAATCAATAATCCCGATCGTCCTCTTTTAAACCGATCCATTGCCGGGGAATTTCCATCGGGCTCGACGGTTAAACCGGTTTTTGCTGTTGGGGCCTTGGAGAAAGGCATTATTAATGAGACTACGAGTTTTTTAAGCACCGGCGGAATTCGTATCGGTTCCTGGTTTTTTCCTGACTGGAAGGCCGGCGGACACGGAACTGTGAATGTCAGATCGGCGATTGCTAATTCCGTTAATACCTTCTTTTATTATATCGGCGGCGGTTATAATGATTTTGTCGGTCTTGGTGTTAAGGGGTTAATGGAATATGCCAAGCTCTTTGGCTTGGGAGAGAAAACCGGCATCGATTTACCCGGGGAAGCTACAGGTTTTGTGCCGAGTCCCGAGTGGAAAGAGAAACAAATCGGTGAGCCTTGGTATATTGGCGATACCTATCATTTTGCTATCGGGCAAGGTTATTTGATTGTTACTCCTTTGCAAGTCGCTAATTATGCCGCCATGTTGGCTAATGGCGGGTCTTTCTATCAGCCGCATTTGATTAAAAGTTTATTTAGAGAGCCGGATAATAATAAGCAGAATTTTGAAGCGCAAATTATCAGAAGCAATTTTGTTTCTTCGGATAATATGGCAATAGTAAGAGCTGGTATGCGTGATGCCGTGACAAATGGCAGCGCCAGGCGACTCAGCACTTTACCGGTTGAAGCGGCTGGAAAAACCGGTACGGCGCAGTGGTCGACAAAAAAAGATCCCCACGCTTGGTTTATCGGCTTTGCCCCTTATGAAAATCCCGAAATTGCCATTATGGTTTTATTTGAAGAGGGCGTGGAGGGCAGCACGATTGCCGTTCCGGCCGCTTATGACATCTTAAACTGGTATTTCGGGGGTCGTCCCGCCGATGCAGTAGAATAAATAATTTTATGGGTTTTGATTTTAATCTTTCTTTGCCGATTCATCTTTCTATCCATTTTTTAATGGCTGTTTTAAGCGGTTTGGCAATAGGTCTTTATTTTAGAAAAGAGGCTGATTGGCGTCTCGGGCTTTTGGCTGGGGTTTTGGGCGGATTTTTAATTGATCTTGACCATGTTTTGGAATATTTTTTTGTTTTTGGTCTTAATTTTAATTTGAATAAATTTTTGGACGGTTATCAATTTTTGACCAGTGATAAGATATTTTTAGTTTTCCATGCCCATGAATATTTTCCGATATTACTTCTCGCTTCTTATTTAAGTAGAAAGAAAAAAGCTCTATCTATTTTTTTATTGGCACTTGGCTTCGCCGGTTTTGTTCATTTGATCTCCGATTCTTTTATTAATAATTATCCTTTGCGTAATTATTCGATTATTTATCGCGCTTCTAAGAATTTTTCTGCTCCGGCACTTTTGAGTATTGAGCAATATGCCAATAATTTGGAATTAAAGGTTGAACTCGGGCTATAATTTGTTGTTTTTTACCTAAAATTTAATAATATTTTATCAATTTAGCACTCTCTTGACTTGAGTGCTAATTTTGTTTATAATGATGGCATATGATATCAGAGCGCAAAAAATTTCTTTTGGAAACAATAATAAAGGAATATATACAAAGTGCCCAGCCGGTTTCTTCCGGTTCTTTGGTTGCGAAATATAAACTGGATATTTCTCCGGCAACGGTTCGCAATGAAATGATGGAGCTTGAAGAAGAGGGTTACATTTACCAGCCCCACACCTCTGCCGGTCGCGTGCCAACGGAAGCGGCTTATCGTTTATATTTAGAAGAAATGTTAAATGGTAAAGCGCATGATTTAAAGGATATTGAAACTCAAGCCTTGGAAGAAATTTTCGAACATAACGAGCAAGCCTATAAACAAAGTGCCAAAATGATTGCTGAATATTCCGGCGCCGCCGTTTTCTGGGCTTTCCATAAAAATGATTTGTATTATACTGGTTTGTCAACGCTTTTTTCTCAACCCGAGTTTAAGCAAGTTGATACCATTTGTGATGTTTCTTCTGTTATTGATCGCTTAGAAGAGATTATTGATGAAAATTTTGAAAAGTTTGTTTTTGGAGAACAGGTTTTTATCGGCTCGGATAATCCTTTTGGTAATTTCTTAAGCGCTGTCGTTTTAAAGTATAAGAAGGATAAAAAGGACGGAGTCTTTGGCCTTATCGGACCGATGCGCATGGATTACGCCAAGAACCTGTCGTTAATAAATTTTATTAAAAGTAAATTTGAATAAAAAATATGAGTGAAGAAAAAGATTTGCAAGAAGAAGAAATTGGGTCTTCTGAAATAAAAAAAGAATCCGAAGGAGAAATTAAAAATGAAACCCAGGAAACTCCTTTAGAAGATGATTATAAAGAAAAATACCTCCGCGCTTTAGCTGATTATCAGAATCTTTTGAAACAAAGCGCTAAAGATAAAACCGATTTCGTTAAATTTGCTTTGGAGAATTTTTTGCAAGAAATTATTCCGGTTTATGACCACTTAAAGCTATCTCTTAAAGGCTTGAGCGATGAAGAAGCTAAAAGCGCTTGGGTGGAGGGAGTAAAGCATGTTTTAAAGCAGTTTAAATCGGTTTTGGAAAGCCATGGAGTTACAGAAATTAAAACCGAAGGCGAGAAATTTAATCATGATGAAATGGAGGCTTTGGACGGCGAGGGCGATAAAGTGAAAAGCGAGGTCATGCCCGGCTATAAATTAAACGGCAAAGTTATGCGAGCGGCTAAAGTTATCGTTGAAAAGTAAAATATAATTTTTTCTTTTTCATCCACTTAATCTAAGCGTTAAGTTTTGAAAAAGAATATACAAATCTATGTCAATCATAAAATGGACACCATTTTTTCCGGAATTAGACGACATGGAAGAAACAATGAAATCCATGTTGCCGGATATCAGAAGATCGCAATTTGGTTTTACGCCGGCGATCGATATGTATGAAGATAAAGACAATATTATCGTCGAGACCCAGCTTGGCGGAATTAATCCCGAAAATGTTGATATTTCAATCGAGAATAATGTTTTAAATATTAAAGGTGAAAGCGAAAAGAAGAGTGAAATTGACGAGAAAAATTATTATCGCAAAGAAATAAGACGCGGCTCTTTCTATCGCTCCATCGCTTTGCCGACTAAGGTTGACGGTGATGGCGCCAAAGCGGTTAACGAGGACGGTATATTAAAAATCAGTATACCGAAAGCGCCGGAAGTAAAGCCGAAAACAATTAAAATAGAATCAAAGAAAAAATAATATAAATAATATGGGAAAAATTTTAGGAATCGATCTTGGAACTACCAATTCTGCCATGGCGATCATGGAAGGCGGGGTGCCGAAGATTATTGAAAACATTGAAGGAAATAGAACTACCCCGTCTACCATTGCTGTTTCAAAGAGCAATGAGAGAATTGTCGGGGCGGCTGCTAAAAGACAGGCTGTTATCAATCCGGAAAATACCGTGTATGCCGTTAAACGTTTGATCGGCCGACATTTTTCCGAAGACGAAGTTCAGCGTGATTTAAAATCTTCTCCTTATAAGATTGTTCAGGCTGGCGAGGGTGTAAAAGTTAAGATGGGCGATAAGGACTATACGCCGCAAGAAATTTCCGCTATGGTTCTAAGCAAGCTTAAGGCTGACGCCGAGGCAAAAATCGGCGAAAAAATTACCGAAGCGATTATTACCGTTCCGGCTTATTTTAATGATTCGCAGCGCCAGGCAACTAAAGATGCGGGCACAATTGCCGGTCTCGATGTTAAGCGCATTATCAATGAACCGACAGCCGCCGCCTTGGCTTATGGCTTTGATAAAAAAGCTGGACAGCAAATCGTCGTTTATGATTTGGGTGGAGGAACCTTTGATGTTTCCGTTCTTGATATCTCCGCTGACACTGTCGAAGTAAAAGCCACAAACGGCGATACTCATCTTGGCGGTGAAGATTTTGATCAGAGAATTATTTCTTGGATTATAGAAGAGTTTAAAAAAGAGTCAGGCATCGATTTGTCAAAAGATACTCTTGCTTTGCAGCGCATTAAAGAGTCGGCTGAAAAAGCTAAGATTGAATTATCAACTGCGACAGAAACCGAAATCAATCAGCCATTTATTTCAACCGATGCTAACGGTCCAAAGCACTTGGTAATGAAATTATCACGTGCCAAGCTCGAGGCTTTGGTTATGGACTTGGTGGAAAAGACCATTGAGCCATGTAAGAAAGCTTTGTCCGACGCCGGTTTAAGCGTTAACGATATCGAAGAAGTTGTCATGGTCGGCGGTATGACCCGTATGCCTCTTGTCTTGCAGAAAGTTAAAGAGTTTTTCGGCAAAGAACCGAACTTGAGCGTTAACCCCGATGAAGTTGTAGCTATGGGAGCCGCTGTTCAGGCCGGTGTTTTGCAAGGTGATGTTAAAGATGTCCTACTTCTTGATGTTAGTCCTTTGACTCTTGGCATTGAAACCTTGGGCGGCGTTGCTACTCCGCTTATTGAAAGAAATACGACTATTCCAACTTCCAAATCCCAAGTATTTTCTACTGCCGCTGACGGACAAACAAGTGTTGAAATTCATATTGTTCAAGGTGAGCGTCCGATGGCCGCCGATAATAAAACTTTGGGACGCTTTACCCTTGATGGAATTCCGGCTGCTCCCCGCGGCGTACCGCAAGTTGAAGTTAAATTTGATATTGACGCCAATGGCATTTTAAATGTTTCTGCGACCGATAAGGCGACTAACAAACAGCAGAAAATTACCATTACCGCTTCTTCCGGCTTGTCAAAAGAAGAAATAGAAAGAATGCAAAAGGAAGCTGAAATGCATGCCGAGGAAGACAAGAAGAAAAAGGATGAGGTGGAAATCAAGAATCAGGCCGATGCCTCTGTCTTTACAATGGAAAAAATGCTTAAAGAATCGGGCGATAAAATGAAACCGGAGGATAAAAAGGAAATGGAAGAAAAAACGGAAGAGCTTAAAAAAGCTAAGGACTCCGGTAATGTTGAAGAAATGAAAAAGAAAATGGAAGAGTTAAATACCATTGCCCAAAGAATCGGTGCGGCTATGTATCAACAGCCGGGCGCCGACGCCAATGCTGCCGGAGCGGACGCGGCTTCAGCCGGTGCTTCTGAGACTGCGGGTTCTTCCGACAAAAAAGAGGATGTTGTTGAGGGAGAAGTCGAAGAAAATAAGTAAAGCCGATTTGTTTGTTTTTAGGTTACCCCTCTTTTGAGGGGTGACTTATAAAATAAATAATTTAAAGGCATGCTTTTAAATAAAAAAGATTTTAGAGCTATAAATACCGGTTAATGTTTAATATTTTTCTTTTTGAAGATATAAAATTTAATTGTATTATTTTAGATAAAAATAAATTGGATTTTGATGGGCATTTTCAAGGCGATTTGTATAAAGTATATACGAGTTTCACGGTTGCATTGTTAAAATTAGTTTTGGGACCATCACCTAATGAAATATTGGTTGTTTTGGCTGATAATTACTTTTCTCCGCAGGGAAAAAATATGGAGAAAAAAATTAAAGCATACACCAACAGTCATTACAAAGATTTCATTGTGGCCGGTGTTTGCCAAATTGATTCAAAGTCATCAGATTTATTGCAAATGACCGATTTAATTTTAGGAGCCATTTTGTATGATTTAAAAAAGAATGAGAATTTACTCCCCATTGTTCCTGGGGCAAGTGGAAACTTTAAAAGAAAATATGTTAATTTCTTATATCAAAAGTTGAATATTAATAAGTCCTTTTTTCTTAGAAATGGCTTTAAAACAAGAAATTACGTTTTGTCTGGTGATAAGGTAAGGGCTACTGTTTTTGATTGTTCTCGTTCGCGAACCGAAAAATTTAAAAATAATGGGTAATAAAAAACAAGCCATGGCCCACAATGGGCGACGCTTGTTTCTTTGAAACATTATGAATAATAATGTTTACACGATAACTATAGCAGATAATAGATAATAGGTCAATATGTCAAAAGACTACTACGATATACTTGGTGTTTCAAAAAATGCTTCAGCAGCCGAGCTGAAGACAGCTTTTAGAAAAAAAGCCCATGAATATCATCCCGACAAGGGTGGTGATGAGGCTAAGTTTAAAGAGATAAATGAAGCTTATCAAGTTCTTGGCAATGAGCAGAAGCGTAAGCAATACGATCAATTCGGTTCCGCCGCTTTTAATGGCGGCGGCTTCGGCGGCGGGCAAGGATACGGTTCTTATGGCGGGCAAGGTTTTGGCGGTTTTGAAGGCATGAACATTAATATGGATGATTTGGGGGATATGTTCGGCGGTTTCGGTGATATCTTTGGTTTTGGCGGCGGTTCTCGCCAGAGTGCTAATCGTAAAGCGCGCGGCAACGATTTGGAATTTTCTCTAAGCCTTGATTTCTTAGAAGCGGCTTTCGGTTTGGAAAAAGAAATTCATTTTAACAAAGATGTTGCCTGCGGCCATTGTTCCGGCAGCGGTGCCGAGCCTGGTGCAAAAATTGAAACTTGTCCGACTTGCCAGGGGAGTGGAACTGTCATAAGATTGCAGAGAACAATTCTTGGTAATATTCAGACCAAGACAACTTGTCAGGCCTGCGGCGGAGAAGGTAAAACATTTTCTAAAAAATGTTCTCGTTGCGGCGGCGCCGGGATTTATAATGATAGCGTTAAATTGAAAGTTAAGATTCCGGCCGGAATAAATGAAGGCGAATCAATAAGGCTTTCCGGACAAGGCGATGCCGGGCGCAAGGGCGCTCCAGCCGGAGATCTTTATTTGAGAATCAAGATAAAAGCGCATAAACGATTTGTCCGTGATGGTTACGACATTCGAACGGAAAGAACAATTGGCGTTAAACAGGCTATATTGGGTGATAAAGTAGAGATTGAAACGATTCACGGATCTGTGACTTTGAAAATTCCCGAAGGCACTCAATCCGGGACAGTTTTTAAAATTAAAGAAAAAGGCATGCCTCGTTTGCGCGGCGGCGGATTGGGAGATCACTTTGTTAGAATAAATGTTTTGATTCCAAAAGGGCTTGGTAGGCGCGATCGCAAGATTCTTGAAGAAATGGATATTTAAAATTAAAAAAATCCGAAAAATAAAATATGTTTATAGACACCCATGCTCATGTAAATTTTAAAGATTATAAGGAGGATGCCGATGAGGTTATCCGCCGTTCTCTTGATAATGATACTTGGATGATTCTGGTCGGTTCAGAATCGCGAACCTCTAATCGGGCTTTGCAATATGCCAATAAATATGAAAGCGGCGTTTATGCTGCTATTGGTTTGCACCCGATTCATTTACAAGAAGGGGAAATTGATACCGCTGATGCATCCTCTAATACTTATAACGCCATTGCCGAAGATTTTGATTATGGCAGTTATGAAAAGTTGGCTAAATTCGAGAAGGTTGTCGCCATTGGTGAGATAGGGTTAGATTATTATCACTTGGATCCCCATTCTGATATTGCTGCTGTTAAGAGAAAACAGAAAGAAGTTTTTTTGCAACAGCTCATTTTGGCCCGTAATTTAAATTTGCCGGTCATTATCCATTGCCGTCAGGCGCATGATGATTTATATCAAGTTCTTTCCGACTTTAAAAAAGACTATGCCCATCTTTTACCATACGGTGAAGCCTGGGGCGTTATTCATTGTTTTTCGGGCGACGAGGATTTGGCTTGGAAATATTTTCAACTCGGTCTCTTGATTTCTTTCACGGGTTTGATAACATTCAGTCAACAATGGGATGATCTGATTAGAAAAATACCTTTAGAAAGAATGATGATTGAAACAGATTCGCCTTATATGACGCCTGAGCCATATAGAGGCCGCCGTAATGAGCCGCTTTTGGTGCAATATGTCGCCAAACGCATCGCTGAAATTAAGAATATGAAAATAGAAAAAGTGGCTGAAGTAACTTCTGCTACCGCTCGCCAATTGTTTAAGATTTAGCTTATGTCAGCTGATTCCGCCGTTCTAAATAGTGCCGGATCAAGCATTTCTCACGAAACGCCCTTATTTGCTGAAGAAATTTTCAACATCGGCTCTTTTCCGGTAACCAATTCATTGCTCGCTTCTCTTATAGCTATATTGGTTTTAACAGTTATTGGTTTTTTTGTTATCAGAAATATTAAAATTTTACCTGGTCGTTTGCAGAGCTTTTTTGAAATTGTAATTGAGGGATTTTTATCTTTATTTGATACTGTCACCGGCGATAGGAAAAAATCTTTATCATTTGCTCCGATTGTTTTGGCGTTTTTCTTCTTTATTGTAATTAATAATTGGCTTGGTTTATTGCCGGGAGTGAGTTCTATTGGGATGCTTGTCGGCCACAATGGGGGAGCAGCTTTTGTCCCTTATTTAAGAGGAGCAACGGCCGATTTAAACACCACTTTAGCCATTGCCTCTTTAGCTGTCGTTATTAGTCATTTAGCTGGAACTTTTTCTTTTGGCTTTTTTTCTTATTTAAATCGTTATATAAATATTAAGGCTTTATTGGAAATTCCCGCTAAGGTTAAAAAAGATCCAATGGTTTTAATGTTGAATCCGATTAAGTTTTTTGTCGGCTTAATTGAGCTTGTTGGCGAAGCGGCTAAAGTCGCCAGCTTGTCTTTTCGTTTATTTGGGAATATATTTGCTGGAGAGGTACTTTTAGCCTCTATGTCAGCTATGATGGCTTTCGTAATCCCTATACCTTTTCTTTTGCTGGAAGTCTTGGTAGGCTTCATACAAGCTTTAATTTTTGCCATGTTAATACTTACTTATTTATCTATAAATACTAGTAAGCAAGAACATTAATTATTTATTTAAAATAAATTTATGGAAAATGTGATGTTAGCCAAAGCCCTGGCTATTGGTATTGGATCTTTTGGACCAGCTATTAGCATTGGACTTATTGGTTCAAAAGCCATGGAAGCTATTGGACGCAATCCTGAGGCGGCCGGAAAAATCATGGTGCCCATGCTTTTGGTAGCCGCTTTTGCTGAAGCTGTGGCTATTTATGCTTTGGTAATTGCCTTCAGTATCAAATAAAAGAAATATGGAATCCCTGGTTTCTATTTTTCATGTTGATTACAAGCTTTTAATTGCGCAAATTGTTAATTTTGCCATTGTTTTTTCTATTTTATATTTTTTGATTTTCAAGCCTTTGGTTAAAACCATGGCTGATCGCAATTCAACTATAGAAAAAGGCTTGAAAGACGCTGATGAGGCCAGGGAAAAAATTCAAAAGGTTAATTTAGAGGCTGAAAGTATTATTTCTGAGGCTAAAAAAGAAGCTTTCTTGATACTTTCCGGGAGTCAAAAAGCGGCAGAAGAAAAAAGGGTGCAAATTGTAGAAAAAGCCAAAGATGATATACGAAGCGTTATTGACGAAGAAAAAGCCTTAATTAAGAGGGAGAAAGATAGAATGATTGAAGAAATAAGAGAGGAAGCTGTTTCTTTGACTATTATGGCCACGGAAAAAATGCTTCAAGAAAAACTTGACAAGAATAAGGATGGAGTCTTGATAAAAACTTATTTGGCTTGACTTTTTACGCTAAAGCAATAAAATTATTATGTCTTTGGATAAATCTAAAATGCCTCAAAATTTGAGGCAACTCGCAGTCTCAACCCTTTACTATATCAGTGGCTCAATTTTTGGGCCCTTGATATTATTCTTGGGTTTAGGCTATTTGCTCGACCGGGTTTTTCAAAGCAAGCCGAAAATGCTTATTATCGGCTTTGTTCTGGCTTTTTTAACAAGCAATATAATGCTTTTTAGAAAAATTAGCCAGGTAAATAGGCAAATGGAATCTTATGCTCCAAACTTAAAAAAGGTGGACGAACAAGACTCCTCTAAGATAGAAACAGATAAATAACAAGATTTCCTCTATATGAGTCTTGATATATCTTTAGCTCCGGAAGTATTATTCCGAATCGGTTCTTTTCCGATTAGTAATACCTTTTTTTGGTCGATTTTTGTTTTTGCCTTTTTAATAATCGGGGCGATATTTTTTGGCCGAAATCTCAAAATGATTCCCGGGAAGTTTCAGAATATAATCGAGATGATGATAGGCGGGGCCTATGATTTTACTCTGTCAATAATAGGAGACGAAAAAAAAGCGAAAAGAGTTTTTCCACTCATTTTCACAATGTTTTTTTTCGTCTTTTTTTGCAACCTTTTGACTTATATTCCCGGCCAGTCTGCTGTGACTATCAGGACAGCGGAAGGAGCCGTGCCTCTGTTTAGGGCGATTATCGCCGATTATGGCTTGGTTTTCGTAATGACTATAGTTTCCGTGTTAATAATGCAGATTGTCGCCATTGCCGTTTCCGGACCATTGGCTTATGCAAAAAAGTTTTTTAATCTTTCCGGTCCGCTTAATTTTTTTCTTGGTTTAATGGATTTGATTGGTGAAATTGCTAAGGTTATTTCTTTGTCTTTCCGCTTGTTTGGCAATATTTTTGCCGGTGAAGTTTTGGGAGCGGTTATGCTTTTTTTGTTTCCGTTTTTCATGCCTTTGCCGTTTATGTTTCTTGGCCTGCTAACGGCAGTTGTCCAGCCTTTTGTATTTTCAGTTTTAACTTTGGTTTTTATATCAATGGCCTCGGAGTCAGGAGAGCAGGAAGCTGTCGAATCATCTAATCTTGAGGCTGTTTCCTAGGCTTAAATATAAATTTGATAATAATAATAATTAATAATAAAAATTATGGAAATTGAAGCAGCAAAATACATTGGCGCCGGAATTGCTATCGGCCTCGGTGCTATCGGTCCGGCTATTGGAGAAGGTATTGCCGCCTCTAAGGCCCTTGAAGCTATTGGAAGAAATCCTGAAGCCAGCGGAAAAATCTCTCCTTTAATGTTTGTTTCTATGGCTATTACCGAGTCAACTGGTATTTATGCCTTAGTTGTCGCTTTAATCATTTTGTTCGCTTAATGAATAAAGCCCGTCTGCCTTTTTAAAAAAGGCGGATCGCTTTGTTTTTTAGGAAAAATATATGAAATTAATTTTAGCTCTTGGTCTTGATTGGAGAATATTATTAGCTCAGTTTTTTAATTTTGCGATTTTAGTTTTTGTCTTGTGGCGTTTTGCTTATAAGCCTGTTTTTAAATTGCTTGAAGAGAGAAGGGAGAAAATTGCTCAAGGGGTGAGGGATAGCGAAGAGGCCGGATTGAAATTAAATGAAGCTTTATCTGAAAAAAAAGTTCTTATTTCTGAAGCTAGAAAAGAAGCCGTTAAAATAATTGATGAAGCCAAAGAAAGAGCAGAAAAAAGATATCAAGAAATTATCGCCAAATCAAAAAGCGACATTAAATTGATTATAGAGGAAGAAAAAATAAAATTGGCTGCCGAAAAGAATGCTGCGCTTTTATCTATAAAAGGCGAAGCTTCTAAGATGATTTCCATGGCTCTGGAGAAGATTTTACCGATTGGGATTGACTCTAAGAAAGAGGATGAATTGATAGCTAAAACTATGCGCGATTTAAAATAATATGAAGATTACTCCCAAAAAATACGCTATAGCTCTGTTTGATATGCTTTTGGAAGCAAAGGCCGGGGAACGCCAGGTGCTTATTAATAATTTTGCTTCTTATTTGGTTAAGAATAATGAAGATTATAAATTAGGCAGAATTATTGAAGAGTTTTCCGTGTTGTGGGATAGTCATCATTCTATTGTTAGAGCTGATGTTTCCAGTGCTTTTGATTTAAATTCTGACAGCAAAAAAGAAGTTGGCGATTATATAAAAAATAAGGTGGCAGCTGAAGATATTGTTATAAAGACTGAAGTCAAGCCGGAAATTATTGGCGGCGTGATTATCAGATATGGCGATAAGATACTTGATGCCAGTTTAAAGACAAAATTAGAAAAACTTAAAAAAAATTTATTAGAATCCTGATTTGATAATAAGCAGAATAAAAATATGACAAGCAACACAAAGGACCTAATCGTCGAAGAGTTAAAAAACCGCATTACTGGATTTAAAGCGGAAATCAAAGAACAGACTTTCGGTAAAGTTATGGAAGTTGGTGACGGTATTGCCACTGTTTCCGGTTTATCTGATGTTATGATGTCGGAAATGCTTGAATTTAAATCCGAAGGCGGCTCTGTTTTCGGTGTTGTCTTAAATCTCAATGAAGGAAATGTCGGCGCCATTATTTTGGGCGACGCTTTAAAGATTAAAGAGGGTGATGAAGTCGTCGCCACCAAGAGAATTTTGGAAGTTCCAGTTGGTGAAGCGCTAATTGGCCGCGTTGTTTCCCCTTTAGGCTTGCCGCTCGATGGAAAAGGCGATATTAAAGCCTCTGCTTTTTATCCGATTGAAAAAATCGCTCCCGGCGTTATTACCCGCGAATCAGTTAAACAGCCGGTGCAAACCGGGATTAAAGCAATTGATGCGATGATTCCGATTGGCCGCGGCCAGCGCGAACTTATCATTGGTGATCGTCAAATCGGTAAGACTGCTATCGCTATTGATGCTATTATCAATCAGAAAGGCCAGAACATGAAATGTATTTATATTGCTATTGGTCAGAAAGAATCTAAGGTTGCAAACATTGTTGCTAAATTAGAAGAATCCGGTGCGATGAAATATACCACCGTTGTTTTGGCCGGTGCTAGTGATCCGGCTCCAATGCTTTATATTTCTCCTTATGCCGGAACTGCGATGGCCGAATATTTTCTTGATAAGGGTGAAGATGTTTTAGTTGTTTATGATGATTTATCCAAACACGCTGTCAGTTATCGTGAAATCTCTTTGTTGTTGAAACGCTCTCCGGGGCGCGAAGCTTATCCGGGCGATGTGTTCTATTTGCACTCTCGCTTACTGGAACGTTCTTGCAAATTAAACAAGGAATACGGCGGCGGTTCGATTACTTCCTTGCCGATTATTGAAACTCAGGCCGGTGATGTTTCCGCTTATATTCCAACCAATGTTATTTCCATTACCGATGGTCAAATTTATCTGGAACCGGATTTATTCTATCAAGGCAATCGCCCGGCGGTTAACGTTGGTATTTCCGTTTCCCGCGTCGGATCTTCCGCTCAAATTAAGGCCATGAAAAAAGTGGCCGGTAAGATTAAGCTGGAAGCCGCTCAATATCGCGAACTCGCCGCTTTCGCCCAATTCGGTTCTGATTTGGATGACGACACCAAGAAAAAATTGGAAAGAGGCAAGAGGCTTTTTGAATTATTTAAGCAGGGCCAGTATTCGCCGGTTGCGGTTGAAGAGCAGGTTTTGATTTATTATGCGATTTCCAACGGCTATATGGACGATGTTCCGGTTGATAATATCGGTGATTTTGAAAAAGACTTGATTGAATATGCGAGGAATAATAATAACAAGACTTTAGAAAATATTGCTTCAAGCGGCGTGATTGATGAAGAAACAGA
>CAZREL010000017.1:0-15980 GCA_964599385.1 uncultured Gammaproteobacteria bacterium | reverse complement strand
GGTAAGACTGCTAATATCATCATAATATAGCCTTAATTTGTTGTCAATCATCAAGTGATAATGGTATTATAATAAAGTAAAAATGACTTAACTTATTGCCCGGATGCTTTCTAATAATTTTTTAACTTATATACCGGCTGCTTTGCTCGAATTTGTGGGCAAGCTCTTATATTTTCCTGTCTGGTGGTATAGTGTCGGCCTTTTTAAGAGAGCAAAATCTCTTATTTTATTTGTTAAAAGTAAAGAAAATGAATTAGGCTTTAGTGTTTGGTTGAAGAATATTTTTGTGCCGATGTATGGCCAAAGAGATATCGCCGGACGTTTGATAAGTTTTATGATTCGGTTTTTCCAGGTAATTTTTCGTGGCTTGATATTGTTTATTTGGATAATTTTAAGTTTTTTAATGTTTCTGCTCTGGATATTTTTCCCGGTTGCTTTATTTTTCGCCTTGGTTTTTCAAATATTTTAATTTATGGACGCCTCAGATCGTCAAAAACTTGTTGATATTACTTTTGCTCAAGATGAAAAGCGAAAGCTTTATGGTTCTTGGTTTTTGGGGCGCTTTTTGTATTTTGATCATCCAATCAAAAAGTCTTTATCGGCCATGAATTTTTTAAAAGATAAGATTTATCGTTTAGGAAATTTTTTAGCGCGTTTATTAATCTTTGCCGGTTGGCTTTCTTTCGCCGCTTGGTTATATTTTAATCAAGAAGTTATTCTTAATAATCCGGTTCAATTAGTATTCTTCTGGAGAGATTTTGATCCTTTTATTTTATTTTTTCTTCTTTCTTTGTGGCTTGATCTATTTGTTATATATCGTAACAGTGAAAAAAGAGCAGCTGCCAAAAAAATAGATTACTCTTCTTTTGAATCGACAAGCAAGAAAAAAGGGAGGCGTTTTAATGTTGCTAAAGCCTTTTCCGATAAAGCCTTGTCTATTATCGAAGAGTCATATTTTTTAGCTGAAAAAATTGGCCTTGAACAAGCCGGTTGCTTGCATTTGTTTCGTTCTATGCTGGCCGACAAGGAAGTGCAGAATCTTTTTATTCGTTTGAATGTCGATGCCAAGAAATTTATTTCTCTTTTGGATAGAAATTTAAATAATAATGTTAGCGGCGATGATAATGGCGCTAAGTTATCAAAATCATTGGAGGAGGTTTTGATTTTAGCCTTTATTGATGCCCATAATGCCGGTCAAGACAATGTTGATGTCTTAAATATTGTTCCTTATTGTTACGATCGTGATGAGTTGTTGGCTGAAATACTGGATGAGGTGGAAATAGATGGCGATAAAATCAGTAATACCGTCGCCTGGTTCCGTGTTAGTCGGCAACTTGTTGAACGTCAAAAAGCTTTTCGATCCTCGGCGGTTTTTAAACCGGGCGGTAACATGAATCGTTCTTATACGGCTATTGCCACCCCAACGCTCGATCAGTTTTCTCATGATTTAACTGTTGAAGCTAAATTTGGCGGTCTTGATTTTTGCGTTGGTCGCCGTGATGAAATAGAGGATATTTTTGAGGATTTCGCCGGCGGACATAACGGGTTGCTTTTGGTCGGCGCGACCGGCGTTGGTAAAACGGCGATTATTAACGGCCTGGCTCAATTAATGGTTGAAGAAAAGGTGCCTAAATTTTTAAAAGATAAAAGATTGATTGAGCTTGATGTGCCGCTTATTGTTTCCGGAGCCGACCCTTCTATTGCCCAAGAACGCCTGCTTTCCAGTATCAGTGAAGCTAATCGTTCCGGTAATATTATTTTATATATTGATAACATTGAAAATTTAATCGGCATATCTTCCGGCAGCCAGGAGAGTCTTGATTTATCAGAGGTTTTAGCCGAGGCGATTAGAAGAAAGCATATTTATTGCCTGGCCTCGGCTACGACTAAAAATCATTCTTCGTATATTGAGGGGCGAGCCCTTGGTGAGGCTATGACAACTATTGGCGTAGAAGAGCCTGAGCGTAACGAAGCAATTAGGATATTAGAGAGCAAGGTTGGATTTTTAGAATCTAAATACGGAATATATATTGTTTATGGCGCTTTGGAGGCAGCGGTTGATATGTCGGAAAAATATTTGAAAGATAAATCTCTGCCATTGAAAGCCATTAGTTTATTGGAGAAAGCCGCCTCTGTCGCCGCCGCCCGAGCGGCTAATAATCCGGAAGACGTTTTTTGCGGACAAGAAGAGGTTGCTAAAGCCATTAGTGATTTGACGGGTATTCCTGCCACTAAAGTTAGCGAGTCGGAAAGCGAGAAGCTTCTTAATTTGGAATCAGAAATCCATCGTCGTTTAATTGGCCAAGAAGAAGCGGTCAAAGCGGTGGCTGCCAGTTTGCGTCGTGCCAGAACTCAACTTAAGGACGCCAAGCGTCCGATTGCCAGCTTTTTATTTCTTGGGCCGACCGGTGTCGGTAAAACGGAATTGGCTAAAGCGGTTTCAGAAGTTTACTTTGGCGATGAAGATTATATGATTCGCCTTGATATGAGTGAATATCAGGAAGCCGATAGCGTGGCCAAGATGATTGGCGATCAGGATGGGGCCCTTGGTTATCTAACCGAAGCGGTTAGAAAAAAACCATTCTCTTTAATTTTGTTTGATGAAGTTGAAAAAGCCCATCCTGATATTTTAAATCTTTTTTTACAGATGCTCGATGACGGGCGTTTAACTGATGGGCAGGGAAGAACTATTAGTTTTACCGAGTCGATTATTATAGCCACTTCCAATATCGGCGCTTTATTTATACAGGAACAGATTAAAGCTAAGACTTCTTTAGCGATTATAAAACAAGCTTTAATAGACGAACACCTTAATCGCCACATGCGTCCGGAGCTTATCAATCGTTTTGATGGTATTGTTGTTTTTGCTCCTTTGACTGAGGCTAATGTTGTTTCAATAGCCGCTTTGATGTTAAAAAAGATCAAAGCCGATTTGGCCAAGAAGGGTCTTGGATTGAAAGCTGATAAAGATGGGGTGGCTATATTGGCTAAAGAAGGTTATGATCCTAAATTCGGTGCTCGTCCTTTGCGCCGCCTGCTTCAGGATAGAGTTGAAGATGTTATTGCCTCTAAGATTTTGTCGGGTGAATTGCGAAGACGCGATACCGTTGTCATAGATAATCTTGCTGAAATCAGTATTGAAAAAGGAAAAGAATTATAAAATAGCCATGGTTTACTTTATTGCTTTTACATTCGCTCTTCTTATTTCCGTCTTTACTACGCGAGTCGTTAGGAAGGCTGCTTTTCGTTTTGATATTCTTGATAAGCCGCAAAGCGATAATGCCGAAAGGAAAATTCATAAAGAACCGATGCCTTTGTTGGGCGGTGTAGCTATTTTCGTTTCTTTCTTTTTTGTCTTATCGATTTTTTCGACCACATTCTTATCGGGTGCCTTAACCTGGCGTCATCTGTTGGGATTTGCTCTCGGCGCCCTTATTTTGGTTATTGGCGGGACGCTCGATGATAAGTTTAATCTAAAACCGAGCCGTCAGATTATTTTTCCCATATTATCTATTTTAGCTGTAATTTTGGGCGGAGTAGAAATTGCTAAAATAACCAATCCCTTCGGCGGGACTCTGGATTTGTCATTATGGTTTTTAGTCTCTCCTTTGCTGATTGCCGCTTGGTTGATGGGTATGATGTATACCACCAAGCTCTTAGATGGCGTTGATGGATTGGTTTCCGGAATAAGTTTTGTGGCGTCTTTAATTATTTTTTTATTTACTATTTCAACCAAATATTATCAGCCGGATATTGCTTTGGCCGCGGCAATTTTAGCCGGAGCCGTGTTCGGTTTTTTAATTTTTAATTGGCATCCCGCTAAAATATTTTTAGGAGAAGGGGGGTCTTTGTTGCTTGGTTATATTTTGGGGGTTTTGGCTATTATTTCCGGAGGTAAAATTGCGATTGCACTTTTAATAATGGGCATTCCGATCCTTGATGTTTTTTGGACGATTATTAGGCGGTTGTCTAAAGGTAAAAATCCTTTTCGTTTTTCTGATCGCCAGCACCTCCATCACCGCTTGCTTGATTTAGGTTTGAATCAGCGCCAAACAGTCTTGGTTTTTTGCGCTATATCTTTTATTTTTGGTTTCAGCGGCCTGTTTTTGCAAAGTCGCGGCAAATTTTTCGCCCTAATTTTATTGGCAATCTTAATGTTCTTGGCGGTAGTCTTTTTTCGCAATCTTGATCGTAAAAAAAGCGCTTTAATATCGGGGGAATCTATTAATAAACCAAGCCTTTTGCTCCATGTCTGCTGCGCTCCTTGCGCGCTTTATCCGAGTATTTCTTTATTGCAAAAAAAGTATGATTTGACCTGGTATTTCTATAATCCCAATCTCGTTTCTTTGGAGGAGTATGAAGCTCGTTTGCAAGCGGTCAAGATAGCCGCTGAAAAATATGCTATTAAGTTAGTGGTCGAACCTTATGAAAATGACGATTGGTTGAATGGGGCTAAAGGTTTGGAGAGCGAGCCGGAAAAAGGGCTCCGTTGTCGTTATTGCTATGCGTTTCGTTTAGAAAAAACTGTTGATTATGCCAAGAAAAAAGGCTTCGCTTTTTTTGGTACAAGTTTGACCGCCAGTCCGTTTAAGGATGCTCGGGCAATACGTGAAATATCGCTGTCTTTAGCCGCCAAGAATGGCCTTAAATTTTTGCCGGATGATTTGCGCGACGATCTGATGTTTAAAGCCTCTCAGGAGCTGGCTAAAACCTTAGGCTTATATCGCCAAAAATTTTGCGGGTGCCAATTTTCAATGGGTCATTTAAAATCTAAAAAATAATTTAATGATAATGCTTTTTAAAGAAAAATATTTTTTTGTTATTTGCTCTTTGTTTTTCTGGTTGGTTTTTTTATCAAATTCCGCTTTAGCCGCTCCGAGCTTGTCGGAATGGAAGAATTTTTTATCTTCTTATAAAGGTGATTTTGTTTTTAGTCTTGATTCTGATGGTGACGGTTTTAGCGATGACTTGGAAATAGAAAAATCCTATTCGCCATTTTCCAAAGAAGAAAAGAATATTGATTTAGTTGATAGCGATAAAGATGGCTTGAGCGACGGCTTGGAGATTGTTTTAGGTTCCGATCCGATTAATTCCGATAGCGATAAAGACGGGTATGCCGATGGTCTGGAATTCGATAACGCTTTTAGCCCGGTTTCTTCTTCTACGGAAAGATTAAAAAGAGAAATTAGAATTTATCTCGGAGAACAAAAAATGGAGTATGTAATCGATGATATTGCCTGGAAAAGTTTCCCGATTTCCAGCGGCAAAGCCTCGATGCCGACTCCTAAGGGTGAATATAAAATTTCCAATAAAATCAAGAAAGCCTGGTCATCTACGTATGGTTTGTGGATGCCTTATTGGCTCGGATTGGGGCGGGGAGGTATTGGGATACACGAATTACCGGTTTGGCCTAATGGTTACAGAGAGGGCGAGGATCATTTAGGGAAAGCCGTTTCTCATGGATGTATCAGGCTTGGCATCGGAGCTGCCGAATATATATATTCGCGTGTTGATGTTGGGACTCCCGTTATTGTTAAATAAATGGTATAATCAAATGAAGAAGGGGTGTAACTCCGCTTCGTTTATATTTTTGTTTATGCCAAAAAAATTTTTCTATTTTTCTTTGCTTATTTTTATTTTGCCGGCGTTTTTAGGCGGCTGCACGTTGCCTTGGAAGAAAGTCGGACAAAACAATCAACCGAATAACAATGATAGCGAAGTCGTCGTTGAAAGCAAGAAAACCGATCGTCTAAAGCAGTTTTCCAATTATTCCGAACTGGCCTCTTTTTTGTCTTCTCACGAGGCCGCTCCGGCGTCTACGTGGAATGATAAGGCGCCAATTGAAAATATCGCCGGGTTTAAAGATAATCCCGTCGATTCTATAGCCGAATCCGATGTTATTAAACAGACAGGCAATGTGATTTATAGCCTTGTTAAAGAGGAGCTTATTGTAATGCAGGCAGATGCGCAGGGCGGCACCACTTTGCTCGGTAAAATGAAATTTCCTTTCCGTCCCCTCGGGTTATTTTTGGAAGATGGAGCTTTGGTTGTCTATGGTCAGGATGAAAATATTTCGGACAGTGCCTCGTATAAATCCAGGCAGTTTGTGAGAATATTTGATATCAGCAAGCCGGAGGATCCGCGCGAATCGCGCGATTTAGCTTTTGAAGGCTATTTAGGTCAATCTTTTGTAAGAGGCGGTTACCTATATTTTTTAACCGAGAAAAATTATTATAATTCAAAAGGTGGCGCTACGCCTCAAGTTTTTGAAAACGGTAAAGCTATTTCCAGCGATTGTTCTGCCGGAGCGAAATGTTTTGCCCCTCCGGTTTTTTATTTTGATAGCGTTTATGATTCATACAGACTTTTAAGTATTAATGCCGTAAATTTGAAGGATTCTTCCGAGGCTTTATCCGGGCAAATTTATGTTTTAAACGGTGATCAGAAATATGCCGTCCTTGGCGATAATATTTATATTTTTCATTTAAAGAGTTCTTTAGCGGAAATTACCAGGCAAGCCAAGCAAGCCGCGGTTTTGAAAAAATTGGATGAGCAAAATAAAAAGATAGTTGATGAAATTAACTCTGCTCCATCTTATCTCCTGTCTGATGAGGAAAAAACTTCGAAAATAGCGGCACTCATAGACAGTTTCATAGCCAAGATGCCGACCGAGGAATCAATTCTGCTTGAAGTAGAAATTGATGATGCCATATCCTCAAGTTTGAAAAAGAAAGGCTTTGCGGCGAAAACGATTATCCATAAATTAGTCCCGGCCGGGTTATCAATAGATTATTTTGCGTCCGCCGAAGTAGATGGCCTTGTTTTTGGGCCTGATTCTGTTTTTGATGATGGAGAATATTTGTATTTGGCGACTAAGTCGGAAAAATATGATAATGCCGGTGACGATCAAAAATATTTAAGCAATGTCGTGGTTTTTGATAAATTACTGGCTGAAGTCGGTAAGTTGGAAAACATTTCCACCAAAGAAGAGATATATGGAGCAAGATTTATTGGCCAAAGAGCCTTTTTGCCTGCCACAAAAGAGGGAACGTCCGTCTTTGTTGTCAGTCTTGAAGATAAAGCAAGCCCGGCTTATATTGGAACTTTAAAAATACCCGGTGCCAATAATTATCTTCGCCCGGTCGATGCTGACGGCAATAAATTCCTAAGTCTAAGCTATGATATTGATAAGGAAGATCTTGCCGGCCCCGACTATCCGATTAAGCTTTCTTTGTATGATTTTTCGAATTTAAAACAGCCTAAGGAATTGGGCGGATTCTTGTTGGGGGATGCCGGCTCGGAATCGGTTGTTTTCAATGATTTTAAAGCTTTATATTACTCCAATAAAGATTCCGTCTTCTCGATACCTGTTTCTTTTAAGGTTGATGGTCGTTTAAATTTTTCCGGAGCCCTGGTATTTTCTTTGATCGGAGATTCTCTGGAATTAAAGGGCAGGCTTGACCATTCTGCCGGTGGCTTCTATAATCAGCTCGATCGCTTTAATGGAGTCTCTTATCTGGAGAATACGGTAAGGCGCAGCCTTTTCTTGAATGGCAAGATTTATACTTTCTCCAATAAATTTTTACGTTATTCGTCCTTGGATTCCTTCGATAACCCCGCTTCTTTGGAGTTATCGGAAAACCCGGATGATTTGCTGATTTCATCTGCATCCACCGATGCCTCAATCATTACTGATTCTTCGCAAGATGCCGATGTTCCATTAAACGACAATGCTTTGCCGGAATCGGCTACGCAACCGGATACCGGAGCTTTGCCGGGAGAAGCGATGCCGGACAATGCATTTGACCTGGTTCCTCCGGTTGAAAATAACGGTCTTGATGCGGCGGCTATGCCTTAAAATGTTTTAACCCCTTTATGATAAATAAGAGACTTGTTCCAATATTACTGCCTCTTGCACTCTTTGTTTTAAATGAAGTTTTTTTGTTTTATCCAAAATTAATTTTTATTACTCTTTTTTTGGGAGCAGCTTTTATCTGTTTTGGTTTAAAGTTGATAAGCGGCAGCTTGAAGTTTAAGGCGTGGGCGATTTTTCTGATTTTGCCTTTGTTGTTATATTTGAGCTTTTCTTTATTTATAGCGCTTTTGTCTAATCCACTGGCTATCCAAATGGTGATGGTTTTAATGTTTGGAATGATTTTTTATTACTTTAAAAATCTTTATTATTATTTGGTCTCAGACGATGCCGATAGAATGGCTAAGCTCGAATCGTTCTCTTTGACGGCCGGGTTCTTGGTTGTCTTCGCTATTTTTTTCTCCATTAATATTCTGCCTCTTTTTATAAGGCTTGATATCAATATCATGCTTTTAATTTCTTTGCCGATTTTGTTTTTTCTTTTCTTGCAGCCAATTTTGTTCGGCCGTATAAAGCTGAAAAGCGCCATGCCATTGATTATATCCGGGACATTTGTGGCTGCGCAAATTTTTTGGTTGTTATCGCTCCTTCCTTTAAATCCGAATGTTCTCGGTTTATTGTGCGCTTTAACTTATTATTTGATTTTAATAGTTGTCCGACTCAGTTTTAAGGAATCTTTGAATAGGCGTAGCTTAAAATGGCCGCTTATCTTAGTTATCATCGCTTCATTATCCCTCCTTTTATCTGCTCGTTGGCTTTAAAAAATATGTCTAAAAAAGAAGAAAAAAAATCTATTCATCAAAATGCCTGGTTCTTTATTCCGCTAATTGTAGTTTGTGCCGTATTGGCCGGGATTTTTGGAGAATTGATTGCCAAAAATTATTTATTGCCGAAAGGATATCTTTCTTCTTATTCCAGCGAAATAAATTTATCAAATTTAAATGCCAGTAATGCCGGTTTGATTATTAGAGATGCTAAAAAAGTCGTTGTTAATCAGGATGTAAAAATGGCGGAAACAATAAACGGGACCCGTTCCGTTTTAATGGGGATTTTTAAGAAACAATCTGCTAAAGATGCTTATTACGATTTGGAAAATCCGGATTTTACAGCTTTAGTCGTTACTTCTGACGGCTGGCTTTTTATTCCAATGAATCTCGAGGATAGAGACAGCTTCTCCTTTAAAGATTATGTCGCAATAGATAACAGCCGCAAAATTTACAGCATAGATTCGGTTTCCGACTTTCAAGAAAATAATTTAATATTTGCACATTTGGTTGGTGCTCAAAACTTGCCGATTAGAAAAAATGCCGCCAAATCCGATTTTTCACTTGGCCAGAATTTAATTCTCGTTAATGGTTTTAACTATGCCAAGCCGGCGACTCTTATTTCTATGTCAGCTTCTTCCGATTTGACAAGCAGTGAATTGCCGAATCTTGATTTGAAATTGGATTTGGACGATGAGGGCATGGAAAATTCTTTTATTTTCAATTTGGCCGGTGATTTGGCGGCGATTGTCGATAGTGAAGGCAAGGTGGTTCCTGCTTATGCTTATAATTATTATTGGCGCAGCTTTTTGGAAAAAAGCAGTGCCGGGCGTGCTTATCTCGGCGTAAATTATCTTGATTTGAGTTTGGTAAGAATGGCTTCAAGCAGTATTGATTATAATAAAGGAGCCTTGCTTTTTTCGTCAAAAAATAAATCAGCCGTTTTAAAAGGCAGCCCCGCGGCCCAAGCTGATTTAAGATCCGGTGATATTATTACTTGGGTTAACAACCAGGAGATAAATCAATCAAATGCCTTGGCCGAGGTCGTATCATCATATTTGCCTGGAGATAAAATTACCTTAACTTTTTTCCGCGACGGCAAAGAGCAAGAGGTTGATGTAGTGTTAGGAGAGATCAAATAAAATTTTCATAAATAAAAAATATGAGTGTAGCTTCTTTAAAGAAAATAAATTCGTTAGCCGGAAAAAAAGTTCTTTTGCGAGTTGATTTTAATGTACCTATGGAGAAGGGCAGAATAAAAGAAGATTATCGGATAGTTTCCGGACTGGAGACGATTAATTTCTTATTGTCGAAAAAAGCCAGTTTGGTTATTATCAGCCATTTGGGCGATCCCAAGGGTGTGGTAAATCAGGAATTTTCTTTAAAGCCGGCGGCTGCGAAGTTGAGGTCTTTGTTGAAGCGTCCGGTTAAATTTATTTCCGATAGCGATCCGATTAAAGCTTTGAAGTATGTTGAAAAGATGTCCGCGGGCGATATTGTTTTTTTGGAAAATTTGCGTTTTAATCCGGGAGAAACTGCCAATGATATTAAATTTGCCAAATCATTGGCGGCCATGGGCGATATTTACGTTAATGATGCCTTTTCGGTTTCTCATCGTGATCAAGCTTCCGTGAGCGCGATAAAAAAATATTTGCCAAGTTACGCCGGTTTGCTTCTCGAAAAAGAAGTTATCGCCTTGTCTAAAGTTTTAAAACCAAAGAAGCCTTTAGTTTTGATTATGGGCGGTGCCAAGATTTCCACTAAGGCTCCGTTGATAACAAAATTACATAAGACGGCGGAAAAAATATTGCTGGGAGGAGCCTTGGCAACGACTTTTTACAAGTTTATGGGCTATGAAGTCGGAAAATCTTTTTGTGACAGCGAAATTGATTCCGTTTTAGCAAAGAAGATGAAGGATAAGAAATTCATGAATAAGATTGTTTTGCCGATTGATTTTGTTGTCCAAAATAAAAAGGGCGGGATTAGATTATGTCGTCCGGATGCTGTTAAAAAAGATGAATCTATTCTGGATATTGGACCGGATACTATCGGTATATTTGATAGTTATATTAGAAAAGCGGCCACGATCGCTTGGAATGGTCCGATGGGCAAATTTGAAGAAATGTCTTTTAGGCAGGGGAGTTTGTCGTTGGCTCGCTCCGTGGCTGCCCGTTCAAAAGGGCAAGCCTTTGGTTTAGTTGGAGGCGGTGAAACTGTTGAAGTTTTAAAGCTTAGCAAAATGTCGGAGTATATTGATTTCGTATCGACTGCCGGAGGCGCGATGCTCTCTCTTCTTGGCGGAGAAAAAATGCCTGGTTTGAAAAAAATAGTCAAATAAATATTCTTTTATATGGCCTTGTCTTTAAGAATAAAAAATATTAAAGCGCGCGAGATTCTTGATTCTTCCGGCCGCCCGACAATATCGGTGAAAGTTATTTTGGAAAATGGTTTAGAGGCCTCGGTCGCTTGTTCTCAAGACTTTTATGACGCCCCTTTTGCCAAGCCGAGTAAAAGCGACGGTGATAAAAAACGTTTTCGCGGACTCGGCCAGGCTTTGGCTGTTCAAAAAATAGAAGATTTTGTATCGCAAAAATTATCGGGTCAAAAAATAAGTGATCAAAAAGCTATAGATGAAAAGTTGCTATCTTTGGATAATGACAGATTATTGCCGCACGGTGTTTTATTCGCCGTTTCTTCTGCTTGCGCGACTTTGGGGGCTAAGATAAATAAACAGGAGATTTTCGAATATCTCCGGGAGCAATTTTCTTTGGCCGCACCAAAAATTCCTGTGCCGATTTTTAATATTTTTAATGGCGGAGATAGCGGCGACACAAGTCTGGATTTTCAGGAATTTTTATTGATACCCAAAAAAAATGCTGCGTCGGAAATGATTAGATCCGGGGCGGAGGTTTTTTTGGAGCTTGGCGAAGTTCTTTCGGAGTCGTCTTATGACACTGACACCGGTTCGGAAGGCGGTTATGCTCCGGATATTGATTCGACCATCGAAGCAATAGAACTTATTATGTCAGCCATAATACGTGCCGGATATAACCCCGGTCGTGATTTTACTCTCGGTATCGATATTGGCGCTTCGATTTTTTATAACGAAGAAGAAAAGAAATATATTTTCTCTCTTGATAATTCTTATTTCCAGTCTTCCGATTTAAAAGGTTTATATAACGAATGGCTGCGCAAGTACCCGGTCTCCTATTTGGAAGATCCTTTTCGAGAGGATGATTGGCGTTCCTGGCATGATTTAACAGCCGATCTCGGCCGGGATATTATAATTGCCGGTGATGACATATTTTCTTCCGATATTAATCGTTTTCGTGAAACTCTTAAGGATAGGGCGGCTAACGCTATTGTTATTAAGCCATCTCAGGCCGGAACATTGACAGAGATTATAACTTGTGCGAAACTGGCTCGTGAAAGAAATTATAAGTTAGTTATTTCCTCCCGTAATCGCGAAACCGTTGATTCTGTTATTGTTGATTTGGCCGTGGCTTGCGGTGCCGATTATTTAAAGGCAGGTTCGTTGTCCAGGGGTGAAAGAGTGGTAAAATACAATCGTTTAATGGAAATTGGCGATATTGTTAAGTAGTATAATTTATTTCTGCATATGCCTTTAACTGAGGGACCTGATTCTGATGATAGTTTAAGCCGGGTAAAACCGGTCGTTTTACTTTTGCTCGACGGCTTCGGCATCGCTCCGGCTAATGACGGAAATGCTATTAGCTCTTCCAAAATGCCCAATATTTTGAAGGCTATAAAAAATTATCCGGTTGCCGTTTTATCTGCCGGACAAGGAGATATAAATGCCAGATACATGAGTCTTGGTTGCGGGCAAATTATTTCCGATGATAAATTAAAATCCGATATTTGTCTTTCCGGCATACTGTCTGCCGCGGGCTTAAAACAATTGAAAATTTCCGAAACATTACGCTTGGCCGCTTTGACTAATTTTTTTAATGGCGGACGAGATGAAAAATTTTTTGGTGAAGAGTGGCGCGTCATCTCTTCTATAAGCCGCGGTCGAGAGCTTAAAAAGTCTTCTGTTTTTAAAAAAATTTTTGCCGAATTAATTTCGGAACTCAATAAAAAAGAATCGGCTGATTTTATTGTCGTTTCTGTCCCCGGTATAGACTTAAGCGTTAGAAGCGGCGATTTTGAAGCGACTAAAAAAACTATTTTTGAAATTGATTCTACTTTAAAAAATGTAATATCAAAGGTCTTGGAGAAAGATGGACGTTTGATAATATCATCAGTTTTTGGCAATGCCGAAAAAATGACAGATTTAACAACTGACACAATTGATAAAGAGGTAACAAATAATCCTGTTCCGTTTATTATAATTGGCTCTGAATATGAAGGGAAAAATATTGGCTTCAGCGATCCGATTGATGGCGATTTAAGCCTTCTAAGTCCGGCCGGTAGCCTGATTGACATAGCTCCGACAATTTTATCGGCGTTTGGTTTGCCGAAACATGAATTGATGATTGGAGAAAGCCTAATTGATGATATTGATAGTTAATATTGACATTTTTTAAATTATCAATTAAAGTAAATCTCAATAAGTTGAGATTTTTTTAAAATAGTACATTACCAAAAATAAAAAATAAAATGAAAACAGATTTGACGGAATTTTTTAATGCCCGGGAACTGGAGATACTCGCACTGCTGGGCTTTCAGGACGGCGGCTTTATAACCGTCGAAGGTTTTCTCAAAACCATTGTCATTCAAAACCGCCCAAGCGATTTGCATGATAGAGGGGTAGCTTTGCGTAGCGTTCGCGCTATGTTAAGAAAAATTAAACCTGATGATGCTATATTTCATAAAACAGAGGATAGCGTCGTTATGGATGAAGAAATTGAGCAGTTTTTAAATGGCTGCGGTATTTAACTAAAATTTATTTGGATGAATGATTTACATGTAAGCGGCGAAAAAATCGCCCACGATTTCGTATCCGACTTTATTCCGCAAGGAAATCGGGCTGAAAAACAAAACAGTGAAAAACCGCAAGAGGAACTTTTTCCACCCGGAACTTTTCATGGTTAGTTAATTTTTTCTTTCTTTTTTATGATGGACAAACAAAGCCGCCGGCGTAATGCAGGCGGCTTTTTTCTTTGTCGGATTTATTAGATTATTTTAAAAGATAATATAAGCCAAGACGCTAACGATGGCGCCGATGGTTCCGCCGACTAAAACCTGTAAAGGGGTGTGGCCGATTCTTTCTAAAAGTTTTGGATAGGAATTATCAAGGAAGGCATCTTCTTTTAAATCTTTAACTAAAATATTCAAAGTTTTGCCGTGTTGGCCAAGATAATTTCTTAATCCGATTGCATCGACAATGACAATCGTGGCAAAAACAAATGAGACTGCGAAGAGCGGGGAATAAAATCCTTCATTTAAAGCGACGGCCGTTGTCAAACCGACGACAACAGCGGTGTGGCCGCTTGGCATATCGGAATAAGCAAAAATATCATGATAAGTCATTTTCTTGCCACGCATCGCCCTAATTATTACTTTTGAGCCTTGAGCAATGGCAAAAGATAAGATGGCGGACAATATTATTAAATGGGAGCTGATAAATTCAGTCATATTTTTGCTTTAAAATGATATTAAATATCAAGATTTTTCACTTTTTTGGCGTGAGTTTGAATGAAGTTTTTACGAGGTGCGACGTTGTCGCCCATTAACATGTCGAATATCTGATCGGCTTTAGCGGCGTCTTCAACCGTCACTTGTTTAATGATGCGGTTTTCCGGATTCATAGTCGTTGACCAGAGCTGTTCCGGGTTCATTTCACCTAAACCTTTATAACGCTGGATGGTAATTTTAGAATTTTTCTTTTTGTCGTCTTCAGCTTCTTTTTTCTTTTTTGCTTCTTCGCTATCCTCTATTTCTATGCTTTCTCCCTCGTCGTCTTCTTCGCCGATTTCAATAGTATCTTCGATTTTTCCGCCAAGTTCCAAAATCGCTTTGTCTCTTTCCGCTTCATCAAAGGCATATCGGAAAGCCGTGCCTTTCTTAACCATATATAAAGGAGGTTGGGCAATGTAAACATGGCCTTGAGTGACAAGCGGAGTAAAGTGTCTGAAGAAAAGAGTTAATAGTAGAGTGCTGATATGAGCGCCATCGACATCGGCATCGGTCATGATGATAATACGGTGATACCTTAGCTTTTCAATATCGAATTGATCGTCGATATTTGTTCCAAGAGCAATCACTAAATTTTTAATTTCATTATTAACCAGCATTTTATCAAGTCTGGCTCTTTCGACGTTTAGAATTTTCCCTCTTAACGGCAGAATTGCTTGAAATTTACGGTTTCTTCCTTGTTTAGCCGATCCTCCGGCGGAGTCTCCCTCAACAATATATAATTCGCATTCTTCCGGATGACGACTGGAACAATCCGCTAATTTACCGGGAAGAGTCATGCCCTCCAAGGCGCCTTTGCGCAAGATTGTTGCCCTGGCAGTTCGTGCAGCCAATCTGGCTTGGGCGGATAAAAGACATTTACCGACTATAGCCTCAGCTTCTTTAGGATTTTCTTCTAGATAAGTATTAAAAGCTTCGCCAAAAACACTTTCCACATAACCTTTCATTTCAGCTGTGCCAAGTTTACCTTTAGTTTGTCCCTCAAATTGCGGGTCGGGGAGCTTGACGCTGATGATGCAGGTTAAACCTTCTCGGACATCTTCGCCGCTTAGATTCTCTTGTTTCTCTTTAAGAATGTTTTTTGCTCTCGCGTAATTGTTAAGGGTTTTGGTTAAAGCGGTTTTGAAGCCGGCAACATGGGTTCCGCCTTCGGGATTGTGAATGTTGTTGGCAAAAGCCAGGGTTGTCTCGTTGTATTCGTCATTATATTGAAGAGCAACTTCAACTTTGCAATCGTTAACAGTTTTATCAATATAGAAAACTGTATCGTTTTTAACCGCTTTATTGCGATGTAATGATTTGATGTATGATTTGATGCCGCCCTCGAAATGGAAGCGGTATTTTTTTTCTCGGTGGCCTTCGCGTTGGTCAAAAACATTAATAGTTATTCCTTTGGTCAAATAAGACTGTTGTCTTAAGCGGTCAAGAATTTTACCCCAATTAAACTCCAGTTCACTAAATATTGTTGGATCAGCTTTAAAAGTGATTGTTGTTCCCGTATCGCTGCATTTGCCGGTTTTTTTTGCCGGACTTTGCGGTTTGCCAATCTTATACTCTTGTTCCCAAATTTCTCCATCACGATGAATCTCTGCTTTTAAATATTCGCTTAAAGCATTAACTACTGAGACGCCGACGCCGTGGAGGCCGCCGGAAACTTTATAGCCTCCTCCGCCGAATTTTCCTCC
>CAZREL010000016.1:0-18607 GCA_964599385.1 uncultured Gammaproteobacteria bacterium | reverse complement strand
TGATGAATCAATTCAGAAATAAACTTATTCGGATTACCGAGCGGGCGATAATAATCGAGATCGAATCTATCTAAATTTTTTTTAATTAAAATCCATTGCTCCGTTTGAGTTAATAAACGAAAAGCCGGATTCAAACCAATTTCCAAGCCATAATCACGCAGAATCTTTTCACCAAAACCATGAAAAGTGCTAATCCATAAATCCGTATAACCATAAGGAAAAATTCGGTCCGCTCTTTCCTCGAGTTCAGAGGCGGCTTTTTCTGTAAAAGTTAGAAGTAATAATGAATCAGGCGCCACTTTTTTTTCCAAAACCAAATAAGCCAATCTTTTAATAAGAACGGTTGTCTTGCCAGTTCCGGCACCGGCCACAATAAGCAATGGCCCTTTATCGTGGGTAACAGCGTTTTTCTGCCCTTTATTAAGTTTTTCCAATAAATCTTCAATGGGCATAATAAAGCCTTAAAACTTCAAGATATCTTTAAACTCAGTCTCTTTGACTTGGCCGATTGCGGCAAAATTTAAATTTTTATTAACAAAGACAGCGGCGGCGGCGCGGCGCAAATCGGAGGCGCTAATCTTATCAATTTCTTCCAAAAACTTAGCCGGGGTAACAATTTTTTTTGACATAGCCGCTTGCTTTCCATACCAAGAAGCTACCTCGTCGCTTGATTCCATGTGCATGAAAAGACGGCCCTTAAGAAGATCTTTGGCCTTCTTTAATTCTTCGGCTTCCACCAACTCGGTTTTTAGTTTTTTATACTCGGCTAAAATTATCTTTACAGCCTCCCTTAGCTTTCCGGCGGGAACGCCGGCTTGCGTATCCAAATACCCGGCATCACTGTGATATTCAGTGGAAGTTCTGACAAAATAAGCCAAGCCATTGCGTTCGCGTAAATTAATAAACAAACGGGAACTCATCGAACCGCCTAAAATTACAGACAATAACTTCAACTTTAACTCCAAATTATGGCCGGCCGGCACCGTTCTAACACCAAGGGCCATTGTTATCTGATCACCGGCTTTTTTAACGATTTTATATTGAGGGGCTTTTTGATTGTCGGGTGCTTTATCTTTTTTACGCCAAATATTGTCTTTAAAACCAAGTAATAATTTTTCCGCACTTTTAATAGCGGCCTGATTAATATTCCCGGCTAAAATGACAGAGATACTTCTGGTGCCGTATTGCGATTTAAAGTAATCGATAAAATCCTGTCTTTTAAAATTTCGTATATTGCGCTTGGTTCCGATTGTGTCCCAACCGGCCGGGCTATCGCCAAACAAACAGTTCTCGAAAATATCCTCAATATGCATTAAAGGATTATTTTCATACATATTATATTCTTCAATAATAACCCCTTTCTCTCGCTCAATTTCCTTTTCATCAAACAAAGAGTTAAGCAACATATCGCTTAACACTTCAATGGCCGGTTTTAGTTTTGGTGCCGCCACCTTAACAAAGTATCCGGTATATTCCTTGGCGGTAAAAGCATTAAATTCTCCACCCAAAGCATCTAATTCGCCGGAAATTTCCATAGTATTAGGGCGCTTCGTCGTACCTTTAAAAAACATGTGCTCCAAAAAATGAGAAATACCGTTATTATCCTTGTTTTCATAACGAGAACCGGTTTTAAACATAAAAAGCACGGTGGCTGTTTTAGCTCCCTCAACCGGTACGACATATAAAGGCAGCTTGTTTGACAATAATTTAAGTTTGTATTTATTCATATAGATATTTAATTCTGGTTTAAATTTACCACAAATATGATATAATTTGAAGCAGGAAAACATCTAAGAATAAACGGTTAAATCTATGGCTTACCAAATAAAAGACAATAACATCATACTCAAACACAGTGCCATTAAGCGCGATGAGAAAACCTACCAAATCAGCCGCGTCAGAGACATGGCCGATCAAGATAAGCCGCGAGAAAAAATGCTCAAAGACGGGGTTTCAACCCTGAGTTCGGCGGAGCTTTTATCGGTTGTGCTTGGCGTTGGCACAAAAAAAGAAGAAGTCTTAACCATGGCAAGCCGTTTATTGAAAGAATACGGAGAAAAAGGCATTGCCTACCAGAAAGATCCGAAAATTATAGAAAAAGATTTGGGAATCCCGGCCGTTAAAGCTTGCCAGATAGTTGCCTGCTTCGAACTCGGGCGTCGTTTTTATCAAAAGAAACCCGGAGGCAGCGTTTCTATCCGCACGGCCAAACAAGCTTTCGAATATTTGAAAGATATGGGCAAGCTTAACAAAGAACAATTCCGAGGATTGTATTTAAATTCCCACTATCAGTTAATTCACGATGAAGTGATATCCATCGGCACAATCGATTCTTCAATTGTAGCGCCAAGAGAAGTTTTCCGCCCAGCCTTAGAATACTCTGCCGCCGCCATAATCGTTGCTCATAATCACCCTTCCGGTATTTTAAAAGCAACAAAAGCCGATCTGGAAGTCACCGCTCAGCTGAAAGAAGCCGGTAAAATTATCGGCATAGATCTGCTTGACCACCTTCTCATCGGACAGGACAAATTCATCAGCCTGCTATAAAAATGAGAAAATACGCCATCAGCCAAAAAATATTATACGTCAGGGACGAAGACAGCGTTTCTTTCCACGTGGAAAGCGGCGATTATTTTGGCACAATCGCCACTATCATAAGCCTGGTCAGCCAAGATATAGAAAGGAAAGGCTCTTATGATGCCGTCAGTCTATTAAAAGCTTTAAAAAGCCTGGAGAAAGATTTAATCCATCTCCAGGCAAATTATGATATTACCCCAAAAAAATTAAAGCATGCCAAAAACAAAAAACAAAAATAGGGTTCCAAACGGCAAACTTAAAAGCCAATGATCAAAAATCATTAAAATTGATAAAGCAATTAAAAGCGACCAAGCAAAATCTTCCCTCCCTCGACGAGCAAACAGGGAAATAAAAAAAGATAAGAAAAAAACTAAGACAAAAATCCCTCCTTCCGCCCACAATAAGAGAAAAGTATTATGAACCGGCTGGCTATTAGCGGCCGTTTTTTGTTCCGCCAATTTCTTCTCGCTTAAAGCGGCGGTGTAATTGCCTATTCCGGTGCCAAAAAGCCAATTATCTTTTAATATCTCCTTTGATTCAAAAATTTGCGATTGACGTTCTTCAATAGAAATTCTTTCCAAAGGAGCTTCGGCTTTAATTCTCGTATTAAACAGCTCCCTAAAAGAGAAAAAAATAACGGTACTTAAAATAAGCGAGAAAAATGCTACAGCGATCAACCGGCCGGTCGCCCAACGGTCTTTTTTAATTGCAAAAACAAGTAGCAAGATTGACAAGGCGATAACGAGCGCCAACCAGGATGTCCTTGAAAAAGCGAACAACATTGCCAGGAGACCAAAAAAATAAAAGATGAACAAAAAGATTGATTCGGCGATATCTTTAGCGGAATCAATGTGTTTCTTTTTAGCCAGCATGTAAGCAGCCAAAATCAAAGAAACGGCCAAAACTCCACCAAATATATTTGGGTGATCAAAACCGCCATAAGCTCTAAGCCATCTGCCTGACTCGGTCATAATAACCGAGGATCCGGCCGCATAAGGATCATGAGATGCCAAGCCAAAATATTTGCAAGCGAAAGTATTCTGAAATAGAAATTGGTAGATACCCAGAATAATATGCAAAAATATAGAAGACAAAAAAACTATAACAACTTTTCCTTTATCGATAATCTGCTCCACATAAGGCCTGGCATCAAAACCTTCCCGCAGCATATAAAACAAGCCAAGACCGAGCAAAAATATAATATAACGATAAAAAGCTAAAACTTTATCCGGAGCAAAAAAGAAAGACAGGAAAACAAAAAACGACAAACCGGTTAAAAAATACCAAATTTCCGCCACGCGCCCGTTATCATCTCGAAAACGACTTTTATAAGCGACAAAAACCAAAAAGGCTAACGCCAATAAAATATGGCTGGCGAAAAAACTAACCTCATTAAAATTATCGGCCGCCGGACGAATAATCAACTTGGTTTGCCAAGGCAAAAAAAAGATAAAACCGTAAAAAAATATCGATAAAATTATCTTATAAAATTTCTCCCAATTTTGTTTCATATTTTTTCTTAATTTCCAAGCGTCTGTCGCTTAAGTACATTTTTAGTATATCATGACCGATAACTACGCCAAAATCCCCCCTATCATTCGAACCCGCCGGCATGGCTGACTCACGTAATTTTTTAGGCATAATCCAAAATTGCAATTTTTTGGCAATTTTTTCCAACCAGCCGCAACAAAGAAAAGAACTTTCTCCATTATTTTTCTTATCTAATAAAAAATGCAGGCCCACTTCCCAAAAATCAAAATATGGATCGCCGTCTGCGAGTTTCAAATCATCAAGTTTCGGCCCGTCTTCGGATATATAAAAGCTCAAACAAATCTTATCGCGCTTGGTTTTTGCATTCGGACGCTTATTTAATATCTTAGCCAGCCCCGTGCAGAACAATCGGCTTAAAAATATTTTATTTCTGGCAGTAACGATAAAAAAATCGATATCGCTTTCATCTCTAAGGTTATAAAAACCAATTGAATTAGCAAGCGCCACCCGTCGAACAAAGGGGAAAACAGAAAAAAGGCGAACAAATCTCTTGGCTATTTTAAGCTTGCGCAAAGAATAATTATAACGCTTTCTCCTAACGGCAGTTATTGCTTCTCTGCCCGGTAAAAAATAAAAGCCGTCCGCCAAATCAAGGCGCCCTTCTTTAATCAAGTTATCAAGCTTTAATAAAGTATCGCTTAACAAAAAAATATTTCCGTCTCGCGACAAAATATGCAAATAAAAATTGGCTTCTTTAAGCGTTAAAGGAAAATCGAATAAATCAAAGAAAGCGATTAATTTTAAAATCGCCTCCTCTTGTTTTCCCTCCTGAAGGACAATTGACTTTATCATTTAAAAAAGATTAAAAATCATTCTTCGGACGATCAATTTCTAAAATTTCCAAATCATTATTGGCGCCGGTAATCTTTGTGACATCCTTATCAATCTTTCTAAATTCTTTATAAGCATTGTTGTAATGATTCACTGTCGTTGACATCGAAGTGCCGAGCTTTTTCATAAAATCGTCATAACTAAGCAAATGCTTGCTTAATTTTTCGATGTTTAATTTTATTTCCTTAGCTTTTTCTTCTATCTGCATTGCTTTTAGGCCCTGTAAAACGGTTTGCAAATACGCAAGAAAGGAGGTTGGGGAAACAATAATGACTTTTTTATCGCGAAAAGCGTATTCAATCAAATCACGAGTATTCACCTTTACAGCTCCGACTTTATTAACCAATAAATCATAGTAAATCGCTTCAGATGGTATAAACATAAAAGCAAATTCCATCGTCCCGCGATCCGGCAAAACGTATTTTGAAGTTTCATCAATACGATTTTTTAAATCCTGTTTAAACAACTGCTCTAATCTTTCTCTTTCTTCTTTGGAATCGGCATTAAGAATACGTTCATAGTTTTCTAAAGAAAATTTGGCATCAACCGGAATAACCTTATCTTTGACAAAAACGACTGCGTCGACAATTAAGTCCTTTCCGGTCTTATCATCTCTGCCCATCTTATACTGCATCTCGAAAGAATTGGGCGGCAAAACATTCTTTAGAGTTTCTTCTAAAAAATATTCACCCAAAACACCACGCTGCTTAGGATTTTTTAAAATATCCTGCAGGTTCTGAAGTTGGGAAGAAAAATTAACAACTTGGCGATTCGTTTCATCAAGCTTAGCCAGCTTTTCGGTGACATCGGCGATAAGTTTAGCGGACTGCCCGCTAATAGCTTGGACGATACGAGCAGTCTGCCCAAATTGTTCCTGATTAGAACGATGGGTTTCGGAAAGCTTAACATCAAGTTCGCGGCGAAGTTCGCTATTTTGCTGCGACAATTGGCTAAGTTTCTCCGATTGCTGAATCAGGCGCTCAGTCAAAGAATCTATTTTCCCTTCGCCGGAATTAGTACTGTTTCCTTTTTTAAGCAAAAGAAAAATGATAGCAGCTATCCCGGCCGCTAAAATTATTAATAAAAATACTATAGTTGTTTGATTCATATGTAAATATTATAGCTTAATACAAAGGATAAAAATATATTGACAAAAATAAACAAAGATAATAAAAAGTCCCGGCTGCCTAAAGAATAATCCTTCAGACAGCCGGGACAAAAACAAAAATTAATTTCTACGGATAAAAACGAGGCTTCCTTTTTCAACGATATCCCCGCGATCTAATGAAAAAGCGCCAATGTACCAACCGGAAACACTCCATTTAACCAATATGGCCCACATTACGCCCTTAGCATCTTTAGCAAAAAATATATTATCTTTAGAAATGGAAAGATCACCCTCTTGTCCTCTTGGTTGCAGGCTCAATAAAGTCCAAATATCAAACAAAGATGATTCAATATAAGAATTTCCAAATTCACCGATAATATCCACATAATAGAGCCGCTCTCCGGTAGAGTATTTCCTAATGGAATGCCGCCTCTCCGGTCCTTCGTTAAAGTTTAGAAAGTTATCGGAAAATGACGTATTAACGTACATTATCCTCACTTTTACATTATCGTCGCATAAATTCGCTATAAAATGCTCACTAGGAGAAAATACGGAATTAGAAGCAGCGATAATAATTGCAGTTAAAAAATTCATTAGTCCCATAATCAACAATTATTACGTATTCAATTTTTTAAAGTTCTATAATAAACGTTATACTATGTCGTCTGCATAGTAACAGTAAAATATACAACTAAAACTACAATCAGTCAATAGATAAAAACAAATCCCGGCACTATTATTCTTTCTTCAGCAAATCCCTAATCTCGGTCAAAAGTTCCTGATCCTTGCTAAGCGGCGCCGGTACTTCTTCTTTTACTTCATCTTTTTGGCCATGTTCAAGCATTAAACGATTTTTAATTCGGCCCAAAATCTTAATGGCAAAAAACATTGAAGCGGCAATAACCAAAAAATCAAAAACATTTTGGGAAAAAACGCCGATATTCATAGTCACAGCCGGCTTTAAGATGGTTCCGGCGTTATCGACTACGGCCTGCTTTAAAATCCACTTCCAGCTGGTGAAATTAACACCGCCGGAAATAAAACCGATAAGCGGCATAACGATATCGGCCACCAAAGATGAAACTATCTTACCAAAGGCGCCGCCGATGATAACGGCAACCGCTAAATCAACGACATTTCCTTTAACGGCAAACTCGCGAAATTCCTGCCAATATTTTTTCATATAAAAATAATTAAAAGATAGTAAAAATATTTTTAAAAAGGCCGGAAGACCGGCCTTTAAAAATTTATGCCCAAGTGATACCGGCAACGTTGTCGGAATCTTCTTTAAATCTCATTATTTTAACGCCTTGCGTATCGCGGCCAAGAACATTGACTGATTTAAACGGCGTTCTAATAACTTGGCCTTTTTCGGAAATTATAATTAAATCTTTATCATCCATTACATCGGCATTAACCAAGAAGGCGTTAGTGATATTGCCGGTCTTGTCAGTAACCTTGGCAGTCTTAATGCCGCTGCCGCCGCGGCCCTGAACTTTATAAGCGCCAAGTTCCGTTCTCTTACCGAAGCCTTTGGCCATGATTGTTAAAATTTGATAATTTCTTTTTCTTTCTTTATCAGTTTTTGCGACACCCATGCCAATAACTTTATCATTGCCGTGAAGCCTGATACCGATAACACCGGCGGCACCACGGCCCATATCTCTGACATCATCTTCCTTAAATCTAATGGCCTGGCCTTCGGATGTTACAAGCTGAATATGGTCGCTGCCGGAAGTCGGCTTAACCCAGGTCAACTTATCGTCATCTTTAATCTTAATAGCAATCAAGCCGCTGCGGCGGACGTTCTTGAAAGCTTCAAGCTCGACTTTCTTAACCAAGCCTTTTTCTGTCGCAAAAAACAAATATTTGCTAAACACCGCTTTATCAAGAGGCAGAACCGAAGAAATCTGTTCACCGCTTGTAAGCTGCAAAAAGTTAACAACCGGGGTGCCCTTAGCGATGCGTGAAGCCTGCGGAATTTCATAAACCTTTAACTGAAAAGCGCGACCCTTGGTTGTAAAGAATAAGACATCGTTATGAGTAAGACTGGTAAAAATGAATTGAATCATGTCTTCTTCCTTGGTTGTTAAACCGATAACGCCCTTACCGCCTCTGGCTTGAACTTTAAAAGTATCAGGTTCAAGACGTTTAATATAACCATCGCGAGTCATCATTACCATGGTTTCTTCGTTTGGTACGAGATCTTCCATGCTAAATTCACCGACCGCTCCGGCTACAACTGCGGTTTTTCTTTCATCGCCAAATTTTTCGGCCAATTCGCTCAGTTCGGTCTTAACAATGCCGCGAATTCTGGCGACTGATTTGAGAATTGCCTCAAGCTCTTTAATAAGCTTCAATTTTTCCGCCAATTCATTTTCAACTTTTAACTGTTCCAGATTAGCCAAACTCTGCAAGCGCATTTCCAAAATTGCCACGGCTTGGCGTTCGGAAAGCTTAAACTTCTTCATTAAGTTATCTTTGGCAATTTCCTTATCCTTAGAAGCCTTGATTGTCTTAATAACTTCATCAATATTCTTTAAAGCAATCATTAAACCTTCCAAGATATGAGCTCTGTCTTTAGCTTTATCGAGTTCGTATTGAGTACGGCGCCTAACAACTTCTTCGCGGTGCTTGATATATTCTTCCAGAATCATCTTCAAAGTCAAAACCTTCGGCTGAATTCCGTCAATAAGCGCCAGCATATTCAAGTGGAAAGTGGTTTGAAGTTGAGTGTGCTTGAATAAAGCGTTTAAAATCTTTTTCGGATAAGAATCTTTCTTAAGTTCAATAACAACGCGAACGCCGTCTTTATCAGATTCATCACGCAAAGCCTTAATACCGTCAAGCTTCTTATCTTTAACGAGATCGGCAATCTTTTCAACTAAATCGGCTTTATTGACCTGATAAGGGACTTCGGAAATAATTATTTGGAAACCGCCGCTTTTCATCTCTTCAATATCGGCCTTGCCGCGCAAAACAATCCCACCTTTACCGGTCGAATAAGCGCTTAAAATATCTTTTTTATTGTAAATGACGCCACCGGTCGGGAAATCTGGACCTTTAACAAATTGCATCAAGTCCTCAACGCTGGCTTCAGGATTTTCAATCAAGTGATCAATAGCTCCGGCCAACTCTTTAAGATTATGAGGAGGGATATTGGTTGCCATACCCACCGCAATACCCATGGTACCGTTTAAAAGAAGATTCGGCAGTTTAGACGGAAGAACGCGGGGCTCTTTATGGCTACCGTCAAAGTTAGGAATAAAATCGACAGTATTTTTGTCGATATCAAACATCATTTCTTCAGAAATACCGGATAATTTAGCTTCGGTATAACGCATAGCCGCCGCTCTATCGCCATCCATGGAACCAAAGTTACCTTGACCTCTGACAAGCGGATAGCGCATGGAAAAATCTTGAGCCATTCTGACCATCGAATCATAAACGGCGCTGTCGCCATGCGGATGATATTTACCCAAAACTTCACCGACTACAGTAGCCGACTTTCTAAATTTAGCGTTAGCCCTAAGACCGATACTCCACATCGCATAAAGAATACGACGATGTACCGGCTTCATGCCATCACGAACATCCGGTAGGGCGCGAGAAACAATGACGCTCATGGCATAATCAAGATATGATTTGGCCATCTCATCGACAATCGGCTGCTCTTCAACTAAACCATACTCGGTTTTTCTCCTGACATTGCCGACTGGCGACTTATCGTCATCAGAAACATCGGCCGATTTTTCAATCGACGCATTTTCTTTTTCTTCTTCGGCTTTTTCTTTATTTTCTTTCTTTGGCATAAAATCAGTAAGCAATTAGAGTCTTTTCTTCGCATCCCGGAGGAATTACGCAAGGTCTGGCCTCGCCTATTGTCGGCATGCAGTTTATATATTCGGGACAATAAGCCGGGGCTTCCGGCATACCTGTCGGAGAAGATGTTGAATTTTCAACCGGAACTTCGACTTTATCGGTCAAATCTTGAAATTTCTTTTCCATTTCATCAACCGTATTATCCATTTCTGTTTTTAGTTCCAAGGCCTCCTGTGCGGCATTTTTATCTATCGTTTCTTCAGCTAAGCGTAACTCGTGTTTCAAGTTAAAAGCCCAGGCAGCCAAAATTAATATTGTAGCAATTATGACCAGGAATCTTAACTTAGCATTTTTTGCGGTTTTCTCCTTGTCCATATTAATTCATTATTCTTGTTTCATGTCTAAATTGACATCATATAAAATCTGTTCAGCCACCAAACGATAAGACAGCAATTCATTTTCATTGAACCAAATCGGAATCTCACGAATCGCATCTTCAGCCGGGTCGGAACAATGAATTAAATTTCTAACAGCGCGTTCATCAATATTGGCAAGGCTATAAGAATCCAAAGTGAAATCGCCACGCAAAGTTCCGGCGTCAGAACTTAAAGGCTCGGTTGAACCGACCAATTTTTTTACAATACCGGCCGCCTGATTGCCTTCAAAAACCATTGGCACAACCGGACCGCAAGTCATAAATTTAACTAAAGCGCGAACGATATCCTTGCCATATTCAATTGCCTCTTTTTCGATCGGCATACCGGCCGCTTTTCTTTCTTCAATAGTTCTTTCTCCTTTTTTAGTAAACCACTCATCATCCTTATTATAATGTTTCCAAAGCTGATCTTCGGTAGCCATAGTAATTTTTAAAGCAACCAGCTTCAAACCGGTGTTTTCAATACGTCTGATAATTTCGCCAATTAAACCGCGCTGAACAGCATCTGGTTTTAAAATAACGAGAGTTCTTTCTTTTTTCGGATTGTTCATAGATTTCTGATTATGCTAATTTTTTATTATCTTTTAAAAACTCAAAATGACGAGTTCCATCTCCTCCTGTGGCAAATCTTTCTTGGAAATTTTTAGCTTTTCTTCATAAGTCGGGGTTAAGCCGATTTCCTTAACAAATTTATCAACCGGGTCTAAATCATAAGCCAATCCATCAGTCTTATAATGCATCGGAATAATGATGCGCGGTTCGATTTGCGAAATAACTTCAACCGCTTTTTTAGCGTCAAGAGTGTATTTTCCGCCAACCGGGATAAGTAAAATGTCGGTACCGGCTAATTTTTCAATCTGGGTGTCATTCAAAACTCCGCCCAAATCACCTAAATGAGTTATGGAGATATCATCCATTTCTATTCTATATATTGTGTTGTGCCCGCGTTCATCGCCGTTTTTATCATCATGGAAAGAGTCAATACCTTCAATTAAGACGTCTTTGATATCATACTCTCCGGGACAATTAATAACAAAAGGCGTGCCGCGCAAAGCAGAAACATTGCTGTGATCGGCGTGATCATGGGAAACGGTAACAATATCGGCTTCAAAGCTTGGCATCTTCAAACCACATTCTTTTCCGTAAGGATCAGTGACTAAAGTTATGCCGTCCGTGCCGACTTTATCTTGCAATTTAAAACAAGAATGGCCTTGCCAGGTAATAATCATAAATTTGAATAAAACAATAAAAATAGGCCTAAAAACCTATACTAAGTATAGCAGAGGAGGTCGCCACGGTCAAATGAAAATAAGCGGCAAATTACGGCCTTTACCGGGCTTAAAATATAAAAAAAGAGCGCCTTTTAAAGGGGCGCCCTCGGAAAAATAGTGTCAGCTATTTATCGACTAAGAATAGTCATGTTTGAAAAATCGACTGCAGTTGAACTTCCTTTATCAAGGAAAAACGACTTCTTGCGATCGCTTACCATAAACAGTAGAACTGCTTGAACTGGCAAGCCGTTTTTTATGTACTGAACGCTTAACACGTTCCAGCCAACAAAGAGATCGAGCTTTTCCATGCCTTTTGATGGAATTACTTTCCCGGAATTTGGGCCGGCTGTTATAAACAGATCGGCACCGGACTTGTTAACAATCGGGGCAAAAATTTGCTTGCCAATTGTGGTTTGTTTAAGATCATACTTCGTAATCCGGAGCGTATCCTGATCTTCGGCAATGATTTTGTTAAATACGGCCCAGTTATAGGCTCGTCCGCTTGAAACTGAGTCAACTTCCGTATCAAAATATACAACAAACTCGCAAATTCCTGTTCGCAGCGACTTAGACTTCTTAGATGCCTGATCTGGTTTTAAAGCTAAACCTTTAAAGGGGGCGGTTAAAACCGTTAAGCGGTAATCTGTTTCATTTTTCGGCACAACTACTGCCTCTGACCACCATTCACCATTATTAATAACGATGGCATCTGGCTTGGCAACATCCGGATTTGCGACATTAACATTTCCGATTTTAGCTTTTTTGTCGGAACTGATAACCTCAGCTTCAGCTTCAGGATTAAAATCCCTTAGCGTCACCGTTTTCTTTATCACTCGACGCTGGATTTCACCAATTTTCACTCTATCAAATCCGTAAAAACGGTATAAAGTGAATTTAGCTATACCATTGCTTGGCAAAAAGTTTACTAACGCTTTTGAACGAGGGTTTACAATTGCCTCGGATCCATTTTCACTGGCTACCACCAATTTGTCTGTTGTATAGTTAGCAAAATAAGCCTGAGCAGAAGCGCTTAATCCAGCCGCTACAGCCAAAAGAAGCAAAAGAATAATCTTTTTCATTATGAATCCCTCCGATTTTTTTTGATGTTAATACCAAGCGCCTTAGCATCGCGATAATACTTTTTTTCATAGGCCTTTTTTGTTTTAGGTCTGGCCGTTGGAGAAGCCTTCTTTACCAACTTAATAGACTCTTTTTTCGCTTTTTTAGCCGCCCGCTTATAATGAGCACGACTAAATTTAATGTTTGGATCGTTTGGATTCGGTTGATTTTTATACCAGGCATCATCAGCTTTTAGGCCGATACTTTTAAGCTGCCAAGGATAAATTACGGTTGAACTTTTAATACTTTTTTGTGCTTGGGCATCTAAATTTGCTACAAAAATAAACGCCACAAGACTTGCGAAAAATACAAAAAATTTCTTCATCTTTATTTAATTTTTATTATTTTTTTAATGAACATTTAAAATAACAGCTGACTCAAAATATTAGCATTTTTTTAAATTAATGTCAATAATTAGTCAAAGGAAAGGCGATATTTCCTTCCAAATCAGTTCTTTTTATATTAATATTAGCCTTTTTTACTCTTTCTATAATAATGTCGGCCGGATGTTTGAAGCGATTATTCAAACCAACCGAAACAATAAAATAATTCGGACTGACTACTTTTAAAAAATTTTCAGAATTCGAGGTCTTAGAACCATGATGCGAAGCTTTCATAATATCACTATCCAAATCGAAGTCTGACTTAAGCAAAGCTTTTTCAACCGCCAATTCATTATCGCCGGAAAGCAAAAATTTTTGCCCGGCGCAATCAAATTTCACCACCAAAGAATTGTTACCGTTATCGGGAACTGACAAACTGAGCGGATTTAAAATTTTTAAAAAACAATTTTGAGAAAAAATAAGTTGTAATTCTTTCCGCAAAGATAATAATTCTGTCTCAGACCGGCGAGAAATATTTTCTACAAGCCCGCCAAAAAAATCCGAACTTTCTCCATCTGATTGATAAATAAAATTATCAACCTTAAAACGGCGAAAAATTTCTTTTAAGCCATTAACATGGTCATCATGAGCGTGGCTGACAATAATATAATCCAGACGCCGATCAAAGTACGGTAAAAATTCTCCCAATCTTTCCAAAACCAAATTATCCGGTCCGGCATCGATTAAAATATTTTTTCCGCTCGGCGTTCTTATTAAAACCGCATCACCCTGTCCGACATCAAGAAAAACAACAAAGGCAGAATTAAGTTTTAAGGGTGAAAAAATTTCTTGCCAAAAATCAAAAAATGAAAATGCAATGACAATAAAAAATATTATCGACAAAAGAAAATTACGAAATATTTTGCTGCGCCTCTTATTTTTTAATTTTATTCCCTCTCTGGACATCGTTTTATTTTTAAAAATTATTTTTACAAAAAATAATATAGCAAAGAAGATGCCAGCGGAACTTTAAAAAATATTAAAAACAAAATAAAAATACAAAAACCGCCCTGTAGACAGGACGGCTTTCGTATAATTTTCAAACAATAGAACGTATTGAAAAATCAATAAATTTTATTATTTCTTTTTAGCGGTCTTTTTAACAGCCTTTTTAGGAGCAGCTTTTTTGACAGCTTTCTTAACAACCTTCTTGACAGCAGCCTTTTTAGGAGCAGCTTTCTTGACGGCTTTCTTTACAGTCTTCTTAGGAGCAGCCTTTTTAGGAGCAGCTTTCTTGACGACTTTTTTAACAACTTTTTTAGTAGCCATAATTCTCACCCCCTTTCTTATTATTCACTCTTAAATTTAATTGAGTAAACTTAGGTTGAGAAAATTTTTTTCCGTGAAAATTTTTTTCCGGAACGAGAAAAAATATTTCTTACTCATATTATACATCTTAGAAAAAAACATAGCAATAGTTTTTGCGATTTTTTTTAAAAAAAATTTTTTATCGCACAAAAAAATATTTCATAAACAAAAAAATTTCCTTATCAGGAAATTTTTTTATAAATCTTTTTTTGTTCATCGCCTTTTAACATCGGCCGATTCTCTCTTGCAAATATTTTTCAATATCTTGAGTCGCAACTCTATCCTGCTCACCGTTATCACGGTGACGAATCGTCACTTCTCCTTTTTCTAAAGTATCAAAATCAACAGTAATACAAAATGGTGTGCCAATTTCATCTTGGCGTCTATATCTTTTGCCGGTATTGCCATTATCATCGAACTCGCATTTCCAAATTGTTTTCAAGGAATCAAAAATTTCTCTGGCTTTAGAAACAAGTTCCGGTTTATTTTTTAACAAAGGGAAAACGGCTACTTTAACCGGCGCTAAGGCTGGGTTAAGTTTTAAAACAACACGGATATTATCACCCTCACCGTCTTCATAATAAGCCTCGCTTAAAGCGGCTAAAAAAATTCTTCCCACACCGCAAGAAGTTTCAACAACATGAGGCACGTATCTTTCATTATTCTGCGGATCCAAATAATCAAGCTTTTCTCCTGAGAATTTGGCGTGCTGGCTTAGATCATAATCACCGCGCGCATGAACGCCCTCCATCTCTTTAAAGCCAAACGGGAAATTATATTCAATATCAAATGCGGCCTTAGCATAAAAAACCAAGTTTTCATGTTCATGCCAGCGCAAATTCTCCGGCTTGAAGCCGAGCTTGTTGATATAAAAATCGTAACGCAACTTTTTCCACTCATCAAAATATTTTTGATCATCCCCGGGCTTAACAAAATATTGCATTTCCATCTGCTCGAATTCCCGAGTGCGAAAAATGAATTGACGGGCGGTTATCTCGTTTCTAAAAGCCTTTCCGATTTGAGCAATACCGAAAGGCACTTTAACGCGAGCCGAATCAAGAACATTCTTATAGTTAACATAAATCCCCTGGCAAGTTTCACCGCGCAAATATGTCGGCTCCTTAGACCAGTCGCCGGTAAAGTTTCCGAGATTCGATTGAACAAGCAAATTAAACTTCTTCCCCGGCGTAAAATCTTGCGCACCGCAAGTCGGGCATTTAATCTTATCCTTATTATCATCAAAAACTTTATTGATTTCCTCCTCGGTCATTTTCTCATCGGCGAATATTCCGGCATCTTCCAATAAATTATCGAGGCGTAATCTGGCGTTACACTTGCGACATTCGGTCAAAGGATCGGAAAAACCTTTTACATGCCCGGAAGCCTCCCAAATTTTCGGGCTCATAAAAATTGCGGAATCAAGACCGACAACATCATCGCGTAGCTGGGTCATTTCTTTCCACCATAGCTTCTTTATATTATTGGCAAGCTCGACGCCATAAGGGCCGAAATCATAAACGGCGGTAAATCCGGTATAGATCTCGGAGGAAGGAAAAACAAAACCGCGCCTCTTGCAAAGAGACACTATTTTATTGAATTTTTCGAGTTGTTCTTTTTTTTCCGGAGAAACTTTTTCCTTGGCCATAAAATTTAAATTATTTTCTTGTTTCAGGCTATTTCTATCACATCTCTTCCAAAGCTTCAAGGCCTAAAACGGCAAAAGCATTAAGGGTGAGCGAAGCCAAATTTTTTACCATCGCCAACCTGGCGACTTTCAACTTTCTATCGGCTTTCAAAATATTAACTTCATGATAATAATCGTTGAACATTTTGCATAGTTCAAAAACATATTTAGCAACGTCGCTGGGATTATGTTTTTGATTGGCCAAAATAAGTAACTCCGGATATTTAGCCATTTTTACTATCAATTCTTTTTCCTTATTTTCCTGCAACAGGGACAGGTCAACACGACAAAAACGAGTAAAAAGCCCCGATTTTCTCAACAGACTTTTCATTCTGGCGTAACTATAGATTAAATAACAAGCTGTCAGTCCGTCAAAACGAGAGGCTTCTTCAATATTAAAAGTGATAGTTTTTTCCGCTCCAACTTTTAACATTTCAAATTTGATAGTTGAAACAGCCAAAGACATGGCAACGTTTTCAATACGGGAAACGGTCCAATCCTCATGTCTTTTAGAAGTTTCGTTAGTCAGGCGCTCTTTTATCTTATTCTTCAAATCTTCATAAGTTATGACATTGCCGCTACGCGAAGCCATCATACCCTCCGGCAAAGTTACAAAATCGTAAGCCAAATGGAGCATAGACTGTTTATAACCGGAAAGTTCCAAAACTTTAAACAATTGCTTAAAATGCAAGCTTTGTCTGACATCAACAACATAGATAGATTCATCAAGGCCGTAACGATCAAACTTCTCCGAAGCCAAGGCTAAATCGGCTACCGGATATAAAGCTGTGCCGTCAGATCTAACAATCGGCAAAACTCCTAAATTATAATCGGATAAATCGGCAATAATTGCGCCTTCGCTCTTTTTTAAAATACCGCGCGCCAATAAATCATCAACCATTTTAAGCCCGGCATCAATTACTTCACTTTCATAAAAAGTGTGTTCAAATCTAATCCCGAGCTCTTTATATATATTATTAAAGTAGTCAATACTCCATTGCCTGGTTTTCTCCCAAAGCTCATAGTCACCTCCTTGGCGGCTCTCGATGTTTTTCATTATCTCGGAAACTTCCAATTTAGCTTTATCGTCCCCCTCCAATTTACGGCTGGCTTCAGCATAACATTTACCGAGAAGAAAGCCCTTGCTTTCCGGCCTTTCCTCATAAACAGGATTTAAGCGCCAATTCCAAATAGTTTTAGCGGCATGGATTCCAAAATCATTAATATAAGAAACCGGAATAACCTTATAACCATTTTTATCAAGTAAATTTTTAACGGATTCGCCATAAGCAATGTTGCGTAAATGGCCAACATGATATTCCTTATGCGTATTGCCATTGGAATATTCAATCATTACCCTTTGCTCGGCTCCGGAATCGTTATTTCCATAAGCAGCACCGAATTTTTTAATTTCCGATAAAACTTGATTGGCTAAAATTTCAGGACGAAAATAAAAATTAATATAAGGACCAACCGCTTCGACGCGAGCAAAAAATTTTGAAAGCTCCTGACTGTTAGCCGCTTGTTCAGCCAATTTTTGAGCTGTTTGCGCCGGATTAAGCGACCCATCTTTTACCAAAGAAAAACAGGCCAAGCTCAAATCGCCAAGTTTAGCTTCCGGTGGATAAGAAAAATTTCCCCCATCCAACTTTAAGACGCTTATAATGTCATTTTTCACCCTTTCCAAGAAGAACATATGTTTGGTATTTGTTATCTGATTATGATATAATACTAACAGACTTTGCCGTGTTTTTCAATTTACGAAAAATGGGCAATATTTTCTTATTAAAAAACAAAAACTATGTTTTCTCATCGCTCAACCCTAAAACAGTCCTGGGGAATTACCAGGAAATATAGGTATCTTTGGCTCTTTGGATTGTTTGCCGCAATCACAGCCGCCGGAGGTTCCTGGGAATACAGCCTCATTGCCCAAAGTGTCGGGCAAAATTTGATTGACAGCGCTTACTTGCAGATTAGCCGCGCCATTTCCGTTATGGATGTTTTAAACAATTTTGCCTACGGCCTTGGCTCAATGTTTAGTTCCGGATTTTGGAACGGCTTAAATGCTCTGACAATTTTATTATTCTCTTTAACCGTAATTGTCACCTTGGTCTGGCTTGGAATAAGCTCTCAAGGAGCTCTTGTCAATGCCCTTAAAAAAATCTTGGGCAGAAAAAAGAGCGCAGAAGAAATTCATTATCGAGAAAACATTGCAGTCGGACACCAAAATTTTTGGCCGGTTCTCGGTTTAAATATAATGATTAAGCTTTTGGTTTGCTTCGCCTTCTTATTAATCGCCCTTCCTCTTTTATTAATGTCTTTGCAAGACTCGAGTTTATTGGGCTTAGTTTATGTCATTCTCTTTGTTTTGCTTGTTCCTTTGGCAACCGGACTTTCCCTGGCCGTAAAATATGCCATTGCCTACCAAATTTTTGAAAAGAAAGGTTTCGTTGCCTCGCTTGAAAAAGGCTTCAAACTATTTATCAAACATTGGCTGGTCAGCTTAGAAATGGCAGT
>CAZREL010000015.1:11930-19920 GCA_964599385.1 uncultured Gammaproteobacteria bacterium | reverse complement strand
TGGCGGCCACACGATCTTATTAAAAATGGCCAAAAACAAGAAAATCAAGATTATTGGAGAAACAAGAGATGACGCGGCCGGTGAAGCTTATGATAAAGCCGCTAAAATGCTGGGGCTTGGCTATCCTGGCGGTCCAATTATTTCAAAGTATGCCGCCGAATATGCCGCTAAAGTTGGCCAAGAAAATTTAGAAAAGAAAAAAACCATCAAATTGCCACGCCCGATGATTAACTCGGCCGATTTGGATTTTTCTTTTTCCGGTCTTAAAACCGCCCTGCTTTATGAAATAAAGAAAGATAAAAACTGGAAAAAGAGAATACCGGAGTATTGTCATGAATATCAGCAAGCAATTATTGATATATTGGTTAAAAAAACCATAAAAGCGGGCGAGAAACACAAAGTTTCAAGCATTATGCTCTCTGGCGGAGTTAGCGCTAACAAGGAATTACGCGAACAAATGGCAGAAAGCGTCAAAACATCTTTTAGAAATAAGGTTGATTTCTTTGTACCGGAGCTTAAATATACAACAGATAACGCTGCCATGATCGCATCGGCTGCTTTCTTTAAATTAAAAGGTGGAAAAATATTGAATTTTTCTAAAATCAAAGCAAACCCTTCCGATGAATTAAAATAAGCGGGCGGGCGGGCGGACTATTGAACTATTGAAAGTTATAAGTTAAAATCAAAGAGCAAAATAAATAAGGCTTGATGGCGAAGTGGTCTAACGCTGCGGTTTGCAAAACCGCCATTCGTGGGTTCGACTCCCACTCAAGCCTCAAAAACACCTTTCTTAAAAAGAGGGGTGTTTTTATAAATACTTTATTTATTCATAAATTGGACAAAAAGCTGTTATTATCCTGTGGATAAGTCCAGGATATTGTGGACTTAAATAATAAAAATGTTATTACCATAAATTTATTTTAGCTAATATTAAAATAATAAATCCAAATACCATATTTTAAGTCTAAAATACTTGACCCTTAAATAATTAAGTGCTAAACTAATAGTAGGTTCTTTTACTAGCTTCTGATAACAAATGCCAACGCCAACGTGGCATAAAGAGATTGAGCAGATCACAAATGCGCTCATGTCGTGATAAAGATTCATAAAATTCAAAAAGAAATATTTTACGAATCTTGATCCAAACAAGCGAAACAATCTAAAAAATAAAATCTGATTTGCTGGAAGCTGGATACCTTAACAACCACTGAAAGTTGGCCAGAGGTCAAATCCTTAAAAAATAATAGAAAAATAATTTCTATTAAACAAAGGATTGGAGCTCATGCGGCGCTTATTAATTACCACTAATATATAGGTAAAGAGGAGCCCGTTATGGGCTCCTTTTTATTTGCTCAATTTTCTCTAAAAACCTCTTTATTTTTCAAGCAAAAAAGGTTAAGATGAAGCTAATATGAAAGAGACTTCAGGTAAACAAACGAAAATTACTCAATCAATAGAGGAAACAGCTTCTTTAGGCTTTTCTATTGGCCAGGCTTGCCGAGGGGGTGAAGTTTTTCTATTAAACGGCGATCTGGGTGCCGGCAAAACTTCTTTTTTACAAGGTCTTGGAGCAGGACTGGGCATTAAAGATAAAATCAACAGCCCAACTTTCAATATTCTTAAAATTTATAAAGGTAAAGGTCTAAACTTCTGTCACATTGATGCCTATCGCCTTAACTCCGGTCAAGATTTAGAAAATATCGGCTTAAGCGATTATTTAAACGATAAAAAAACGATCACAGCCATAGAATGGGCGGATCGCGTCAAATCGGCTTGGCCGAATTCATTTATTAAAATAGATATGCTGGTTAAAAGTGAAAATGAAAGAGAGATATCTATTGAGGAGATTTCAAACGGAAATTCTTGATAATAAGCAGTAGAGATGACAAGCTAATCATAACATCGGCCAAATTGAAAACTGTAAAATATTTGAGTTCTAAATAGTCGACAACAAAACCAAGAGACAAGCGATCATAAAAATTGCTGATTGCACCGACCAAAAGAACGCTAAAGAGGATTATCTCCCATCGGTCGCCTTTTTTTGTTTTAGCCAAATAAATGATATAAGCAAATAAAGCAACAACAATAAAAGCAATTGCCAAATTAAGAAAAGGGCCAAAAAGAGGCAAAGAAAAGGAAATAAAATAATTTTTGGTCAGTGAAAAAGAAAATAAACCGGGAATAAAGTCAAAAGCATTATTTTCACCAAGAACCAAGGCTGTACTCTTTAAAATTCGGTCAGATATAAAAAATATAGCTATCACTGAAGCAATAGCTATATTCTTAGTATATTTTTTAGAAAATAATTTAATCATTTTCTTGTAATTCTGTTTTACAAGTAATACAAGAGCTGGCTGTCGGTCTGGCCAAAAGTCTCTTTTCATTAATAGGGTTTTGACAATACTTACAGGTTCCGTAAGTTCCCTTTTCTATACGGCTTAAGGCCTTCTCAATATCTTCTAAGCTCTTTTCTAAAACACGCTGTGTTACAACATTAGCAGAGTAATCGGAAATCTCTTGAGCATTCTCGTCTGGCTTATCGCCATAATCAGGAAAAGACACCGAACGATCATCGGATTCATGCTCATCAACGCGCGATAAAGCACCAAGATCAATCATAATCTGTTTCTTCTGTTTCAAAAGCTGCTCTTTGATTTCAGCTATATTTTTTTCAGTAATTTGCTTGTCCATATTGGCAATATCATTAATCTAAACAAAAAAGCTCTTTAAGCTCATTCATGATTACAGTATAGTCCAAAAGTGCTTTTTTGGCAAGATTAAGGCTTTTTTACTGGTTATTTAGCCCTTTACAAGCCAAAATCTTTTTGTTATCATTTCCCTGTAATCTGAAGCCTGAAAAATCAGATATTTTGGAGTGGTAGCTCAGTTTGGTTAGAGCGCCTGCCTGTCACGCAGGAGGTCGCGGGTTCGAGCCCCGTCCATTCCGCTAAGAAAAACGATCTAAATTTATTTAGGTCGTTTTTATTTGTATTAAGGGTGGGCGGGGCGAGAAAGGCGAGGTTATGTGCACTTGTGCACAGCCGAGCCTCAGGGTGCTGAGCCCCGAGAAAGGCCAAGCTTAAAAAGCCGCTTTACCGGTCATTTCCTTCGGTTTCTTCAGGCCCATTATCTTAAGAACAGTCGGAGCAACATCTTGCAATCCCAAACCATTTTTAATTTTCACTTTAGACAATTTTTTATCGGGAGAAATAATCATAAACGGCACCGGATTTAAAGTGTGGCTGGTAGCGTATCTTGGCCCTTTATCTTCTGCATTGCCATGGTCGGCAAAAACCAAACTGGTGTAGCCATAGCCGAGCCCAACCGAAACAATTTCTCCCATTGCCTTATCAACCGCTTCCAGTCCCTTCTTAATGGCCTTATGATCCGCTGTGTGACCAACCATATCGCCATTAACCAAATTAACGACGATTAAATCGTATTTCTTCTTTCTGATTTCCTCGCTTAAACGAACATCTATTTCCGGAGCGCTCATTTCCGGTTTTAAATCATAAGTGGCGACATGCGGCGATTGAATTAAAATTCTATCCTCTCCTCTGCTCGGCTTTTCCTTTTGACCATTAAAGAAAAAAGTGACATGAGCATACTTTTCCGTTTCGCTAATTCGCAACTGCTTAAGTCCGGCCGCAGCCACAACTTCTCCCAACAGATTCTTCGGTTCAATATCGGGAAAAGCAACAAGAGCCTTCATGGGACGATAATATTCGGTCATTGAGGCGAAATAAATTTGTTTTTTCTCTCGTTTAAATTCTTTAAAATTTTGCTCAATCAGAGCTCGGGTTAATTGGCGCGGACGATCCGTGCGGAAATTGAAAAAGATAAAAGCGTCTCCGTTTTTTAAGCCGGGAAAATTTGCCAAGCGGCCGGCTTTAATGAACTCATCCATCACGCCGGATTTATGCGAAGATTGAACATAGGACACGGCATTTTTAAAAGTTTCGCCGCTATGTCCTAAAATACAATTATAAGCCTCTTCCGTTCTCTCATAACGCTCGTTTCTGTCCATCGCATAATAGCGTCCGCAAACAGTGGCAATCTGCCCAAATTTTAAAGCTTTGAGTTTTTTTTCTAAGGCTCTTAAATGTTTTAAGCTTTCCTTAACAGGCGCATCGCGGCCGTCGGTAATGGCATGAATATAAACATTATAAAATTTTTCTTTTTTGCATAAATCAAGCAAGGCAAACAGATGATCAATATGGCTATGGACGCCTTGTGTTTGCAACAAACCGGCCATATGCAGAGCGCCGCCAGATTTACGACAAGCGGCAATTGTTTTCAAAAAGGCTTCATTACGAAAAAAATCGCCTTTTTTTATGCTTTGATTAATTTTCTCAAGCGACTGGAAAATTATCCGGCCGCTGCCGATAGTCATGTGTCCGACTTCCGAATTGCCCTGATAACCGTCCGGCAAGCCGACGGCGGTGCCGCTGGCCTTTAAAATACCATTAGGGTAATCACGCCAAAACATATCATTCCAGGGGGTGTCGGATGCTGCTATTAAATTGTTTTTCTTTTCCAATCGATAACCCCAGCCATCGCGGATTATCAAGATTACAGGATTCTTTGTCTTCATATTTTTATATTATTTCCTCTGTATTATAGCAGATTTAATTCTTTTTTGATAAAATGATATTGTAAGTAAAAATAAACATTATGACAAATGATACAAGGCTATATCTTGGCGTTTGGTTCCAAAGGACTTCACTCCACTTAAAAGAGTTTAAAGATTTTTTAAGCGGCAAGGACAACGGCAATAATCTTGACACGCAAAAACTGTCCGAACTCAGAAAATCTCTCAATCTAAAGAACATCTCTTTTATCCATAAAAATGATGTCAACCTTTTACGAGCCGAGAATGACGGCATTGACATATCGGTTTCGGAAGATGGCGTTATTTTAATTCATTCCAACCTCAAAAACAGCTTAGAAAAAGAAGCTAAAAAATTAGAAAGTTTTTATTCAAAAAAATTAAGTCCGGCTCTAAGTTATTTATACAGCCGCGGCGCGCCATTGCCAAAAGATTTAAACGCCATTAAGGAAGTCTATCCTTTATATTTGATGGGGAGCGGTTTAGAACAAAAAGAAATAAAAGACATTTTTAATTTTATCAATGACGAGGCATTCTTAATCGAAGAAAAAGATGGCATTAAAATTTACACCGGCAATGAAATAATGGTTGTTGATATTGATGAAGATCATCCTACCATGGAAAATGAAGATGCGCAGAGCTTGATTAGAAATATCGTTCTCTTTAGAGAATTTGAAAAACAGCTAAGCCAATATCTAAATTTACACCGAGACATTTGGGAAGGTATAAGTAAAATCAGAGAATCGGAAAGTTTAACCTTGGAGAATTTTCCAAAAATCAGATCGGAAATTTTGGGATACTTGAAAACTTTATCTTTTGTTCGTGCCCGTCTCTGCCAAATGAAAGATATCCTTGATTCCAGGGAAAAAACTTTAAGCGACAAAGACATTAAAGTGCTTGATGATTTAGATTTAGAAAATCGTTTTAAAATACTATCATCAGAACAGGCCTATATTCTAAATCTTTGGGACATGACCACCGATTATGCCAAAGGAACACTTGATTTACTCGACTCTTTACTGACAGAAAACACTCAGAAAGAAATCGGTTTGTTGCAGGTTATCACTTTTATTGGCGTGGCCACTGGCTTTTTCGGAATGAACATCGCCTTTCCCTGGAATCCGGAATGGAGCGCGCTCTTTAGGACTTCTTATATTGTTTTAGGTATCATCCTGCTCTTTGCTATCAGTACCAGATTCTTCTTAAATTTCAATATCAACAAAAAAAGAGTCAGGCTCAAATAAAAAGTAGATAAAAAAACAAGGACAGCTTTATAGGCTGTCCTTTTTTATTCACTTAGCAAGGCCGGCTTTTTTTAAGGCCTCGGCCATTTGCCCAGAATGCATAACTGATGTCACCGTCGTTACCTCCGGACGCCCTTTCTTCTTTTGATTTTTAATAATTTGTTTTCTTGAAACGATTTTTTCCTTCGCTTCAGAAATTTCAACCATTAAATTCCGCAAATAGCGACAATAATCGAGCAAAGACCCGTCACCAGACAAAGAAGCGCTTTTCTTTTCGTGCGGGCCATAGATGGGCCGCTTATCAAGATAAGAATAAAGAGCCGCTTCTTTTACTTTTTTTTGCAAACTTTCACTACACGCGGGAAACAAATCAGAATCATAAAATTCTTTCACTTGTTCCAGCAACGCCTCAGTTTTCTGCTTCCTGTCCGCTCTGTCATCTTCAGCCACTTTGTCGGGCTTGCGAGGCTCCCTATTATTAAAAGATAGGGAAACGAAATCGCAAAGGCATAAAAATTCTTCACCGGAATTTTTATCTTGCAAAATTATTGCATGTCCCGATAAACCCTTAAATACACCGCGGCTTTTAAGGCTGGCGTTATAACAAGCCAGGCCGTATCGCGCGCTTAAGTATTTATCATATTCCCAATCATAGCAATCGATTACTTGCCCCTGCCAGGTACTGGGTAAAGTTGTCCTCAAAGACCAACCCTTCTCAAGCCAGAAATCACTTGATTCCTCAAAATCATGTCTTAAAAAATACAAGGATTGTTCCTGCGTAATTTTTCCCTCGGAAACAAAAATCACATAAGAAATCATGCTGTTATCGCCTTGAGGACTGACGCATATAGCGTCGCCTTCCCTCATCAGAACAAGCGAGTCGTCAAAATCCTCACCGCGCTTTACCGACAAAACAATTTCCGGATTTCCTTTCAGAACAGAGATGCTGCCTTTAGAATTTTTAGCTTTAAAGCCTTCCGTAGAAACATAGACCAGAAAATTATCCATTTTTAATCGAGCGCAAGAAACTAAACCAAGTACAAAATCTTTTTGCCCTGACAAGTCAATTACAGAAGCGCTTTTTAAAACATTATTGACAGACCAAATTACCGGCAGAAATTCCGCAAAAGGTCCGTCCCCTAAAACAAGAAAACGATTAAAATCATTTTCTTTCAATACGACGCCAGCAGATAAGTTTCCGGCACGCCAACTATAGACACTGGCGGGATCCTGTATTCTTTCTATGTCGTTGTGAAAATTATCAGCGGCTTTTCTGGCTACATACTCGCGAAAGCATGCCGTATGAATCTCCATTTTTTCATCAACCCAAATCGCATAAGAGGCACCATGTGATAAACAGCCCTTAACACGCAAAACATCGCCCGCTTGCATTTCCCACAAGGAATCCTCATGGAAAAATTCTTCAAAGACGCGCCCCGAAGTTCTTAGCTTCGGCTTGCCGGAAAAAACTTCGCAAAAAGAATCGCCGCCAACTCCATGTCCGGGCATAAAAGTGTTAACCCTGACAATGACGCCCTCGCTTTGACTTTCTTCAAGCAGATAAAAGCTGCTTCGATGAGTTATCGGCACAAAACACAAATCACATTCATTAACTTTGAAATTTGTAATTTTCGGAGGCCTATCTCTATGAAGAGATAAAGCTTCATAATGCGAGCCTGGGCTAGCTTGCCCAAGAATAAGACTGGGCTCTTTTTTTCTTCCAAATTGCGCCGCCAAAACTAAACCGGGCGACAACCCGCCATTACACCAAGTATATGCTTTCATTTTTTTCATCCGCGCTTACTTTACTCGCCACGGATTCTCGTATTTAGTTATTATTTATTTTTCAAAGAACTGTGTTTATTTTAGCAAAAAAACTTAACATAAACACACAACATGGTCAAGACAACAATTAGACGCAGCAAATCTTCATATAAATTGACATTTTTTAGCTTAAATGATTAAATTAAGCGTTAAGAAAACTTAACAAAAATAGAGTTATTTAAAAATTAAATATTAACCAAAATTTTTTCAAAAATGATTGAAAGATACGAAAACAAAGAAATTTCGTCTATTTTTAGCGACGAACACAAGCTTTTACTCTGGCAAAGAACGGAATTAGCGGTCATGAAAGCTT
>CAZREL010000015.1:0-11830 GCA_964599385.1 uncultured Gammaproteobacteria bacterium | reverse complement strand
AAATATTCAGTCCTGATTACCTGCTCCAGCACGAACATTATCTGTACTCGCAAATAATCGGCGACTAAAAATTCTCATGAAAAAATTCTGCAAACAAAAAGCCTGTCTTTATAAGACAGGCTCTTTTTTTATGCAAAATAAAAATTAGACAAGGCCGTGCTCATTAAAGCATGCGGTATATTTCTTATCTTGTATTTCCAAATGATCAACCAACCATTCTTCCATAAAATCAAGAAGCTCTCTTAGTATATCCGTGCCTTCCTTCTCCAGTCTTAATTTGAAATTAGCAATGCTGTTTTCCAAATCACGATGGATTTTTTTATGCTCATCGGCTAATTCATAATTAAATTTATCAAAATATCTTTCTTCGGTCGCAAAATGAAAAAGAGCGTATGATTCCAATTGCTTAATCAATAAAGATAAAGCCGGCTCGGTTGCTCCCCTAAAAAGCAAGTCGTGCAAATCGGACAAAATTCCGACAAAAATCTTATGTTGTCCGTCAATTTCCTCAACCCCAACACTCATCTCTTTTGTCCATTGGATTGGCATAATAACTATAATTAATTATTAAATTGATTCGTTTGAAAAATGTGGGCATCTTCCGCGCTATGATTCGGAGACAAAGACAAAAGTTCCGAATTGCCGAAATGAAACATATTTAAAACATCGCGCCAATCAAGATTATAATAAGCGGCGTAAATCATCTTTCCGATATCGCCGTGCGCCACCAAAAGAACGTTGCCGTCTTGATGCTTGTTTAAAATATCCGCCAAAACAGTTTTAGCTCGCTCCAGTAAGCGAGGAAAACTTTCCGCCCCTTCCGGCGACAAAAAATAAACGACTCTCTCCGTCTTAATTATATCAGGAGCACAAATTTTTTCTATATCCGCAACCTTTTTACCGGTCATAATGCCAAAATCTCTCTCGATTAAAGCCGGTAAAACCTCCGGCTCCGGCGAGCCCAGCTTTTCAGACACTGTTTTGGCCGTTTGGAAAGCCCGACGCAGAGGAGAAGAATAAATATTGTCAAAATTTAAGGATTTTGACGCAATTAAAGACGCCAGCTCTTCGGCCTGCCGCAAACCCAAAGACGACAAAGCTTCATCGCGATGTCCGTTTAAAATTCCTTTTTCATTATCCAAGTCTTGCCCGTGCCTGGCTATATAAATGTTTAACATACTCTTTAAATATAGCATGATTGAAAAAAATACCAAAAGAGCGTATCCTTATTAATTGTGACCGATAAAAAAATATCAGGATTACCGAATCATTATGTTAAAAATTTAAAAACATATATTAAAACCGCTATTAAAACTGGCATTTCCGATTATAACCGCCAGCTTGCTTCAAGCCGCCTATCAGCTGACAGATGCTTTCTGGGTTGGCCGTTTGGGTGAAAAAGGAGTGGCCGCCGTGGCAATCAGCGGACCAGTTATATTTTTATTAACTTCGTTCGGTGTTGGCTTGGCAGTTGCCGGCGCCACTTTAACCTCCCAGTACTTTGGAGCAAAAAATGAAAAAATGCTGGGACATAGCGCTGCTCAAACTCTGTTAATGGTGATAATAAGCTCCATTATTCTTAGCGTTAGCGGATATTTATTATCTCCATACATTTTAAAACTAATAGGCGCATCCGACGATATTGCCCAAAGCGCTAACCAATATTTGCGCATCTCGTTTTTGGGAATGGTTTTAAATTTTATTTTCTTCATGTTCCAATCCATCATGCGCAGTATCGGCAAAGCCAAAATTCCGATGTTCATTATCATTGGAACGGTTTCTTTAAATTTTGCGCTTGATCCTTTGTTCATGTTCGGCTTCGGTCCGATTCCTTCTCTGGGCGTGACCGGCGTCGCCATGGCCACCATCGGAACGGAACTAATTGCCGCTGCAATAGGCCTAATGATGCTGTTTGGCGGTAAGCACGGCATTCATCTTAAATTAAAAGATTTTAAGCCCGATTGGAAATTTATTAAGAAAGCTTTCCAGTTAGGACTACCATCTTCCATAGAGCAATCAGCCAGAAGTCTTAGCTTAAATGTTATCACTGCTTTTATTGCCAGTTTCGGCACGCTGGCCGTAGCGGCTTATGGTGCCAGCTCAAACATATTGCACATGATACTAATAGCTTCATTCGGCTTAGCCGGAGCTAATGCCGCCTTAGTCGGAAATAATCTCGGTGCTCAAAAACCGGAGACAGCCGACGCGACAGCCAGAACGAGTCTGAAAATAATCTTTCTCTTCCTTTTAATCATGGCGGTCATAATTTTTTTCAACGCCGAAAAACTAATTTCATTTTTTGTACCAAATGACCTCGGCGTTATCAACGCCGGAGCGCATGCCTTGCGCTTCCTTTGTTTTTCCTTCCCCTTAATCGGCATCCAGATAATAATCGGCAGCAGCCTGCAAGCGGCGGGTATGACCAAGCAATCAATGATCATGACTATTTCTTCTCAGTGGTTGATTCAGATCCCTTTGGCATTTTTACTATCCAAAAAATCCGCCCTGGGCATGGACGGATTATGGTTATCATTCCCTCTAACTAATCTTGTTTCTTCCGCAATCTATATAATTGTTTTTCTGCGCGGAAAGTGGAAGAAAAAAACAATCATTAGTCATGATGATAAAACTTCAACAAAGATCATGACGGAAGTTGAAAGCCAGGAAGTCGTTCCGGCCGAATCTTAAACTATTTTTCGCTTTGCAATCGTTTAAAAATACTTTGTGCCGCAATCGCCCCTTCGGAACAAGCCGTAATTATCTGACGAAAATTATCGGAACCGGTGGTGATATCCCCGGCCGCCCAAATCCCACGGCGGCTTGTTTCTTGCGAAGCGGAAACTTCTATATATTTACCGGCATCGGTTTTAAGTCCCAAAGAATCAATCAGCGATGTTTCCGGCTGAGAACCGATTTCTACAAACAAGCCATCAACATCGAGAGTTTTCTCTTCGTCGCCATTTTTTATTTTAATGGCTGATAATTTATCTTCGCCTAAAAGTTCAACGACATTAGTGTTATAGATAACTTCAATTTTCGGATTAATTTTTATTTGATCAACCCAGGCCGGTTCTCCTTTTAATCTTTCGCCGCGATAGATTTGATAAACTTTAGTCGCAACTTCGGCCAAGTATAAAGAAGCGGTATTAGCGCTGTCTCCCCCACCGATAACCGCCACGACCTTATCTTTATAAAACATGGCATCGCAAGTTGCGCAATAAGAAATTCCTTTGCCTAAAAAATTATCTTCTTTCGGTAACCCGAGGTGCTTATGCTTGGTGCCGGTGGCAAGCAGAACCATTTTAGCTTGTATCTCGCTTTTATCGGATAAAGTCAGATTAAAAACGTTATCGCTTTCGGAAATATTTTCAACGCGGGAAAACTTTTGCGCCGCGCCCAAAGCAGCGGCTTGCTGATACATTTTTTCCGACAAATCAATACCGCTTATTTCATTATAAGACGGGAAATTGCAAATCTTATGAGAAGAAGTCATTAGTCCGCCCGGCAAATCACCAACAATGATGTGCTTGATATTATATCTTGAAGCATAAACCGAGGCCATCAGACCAGCAGGGCCATTGCCTATAATGCATAGGTCGTATATATTTTTTTCCATAGATATTTCTTTTTTAACATCCTGTTTCTGAGATTCTAATACGGCCATAAGGCTTAAATTCTTAACCGATAATATCAGTAATTTCTTGGCTTAAAGTGTTTAGATCGCGCAAACCGATAAATTCGCCAACAACCTTGCCGCCTTTAAATAATTTCATATTAGGAATGCTTTGGATATTGTAGGACATCGCTAAAGAACCGTTCTCGGGATTTTCGGTATCAACTTTAACAACTTTGACTTTTCCGGCCATCTTAACTGCCAATTCATCAAGAATCGGAGCCATCATGCGGCAAGGCATGCACCAAGGAGCCCAAAAATCGACTAAGACCGCTTCGGAAGCGGATAAAACTTCAGTGTTAAAATCATTCTGACCGTTAACGTTTAATGCTTGTGACATAAATTTATTTTTTACTGTTAATTAATTATTTAAAATATTATTACTAAACCAAACCTTGCGCAATCAAGCTGTCGGCTACCCTTTTAAACCCGGCGATATTAGCGCCTTTAATATAATCTATACCTTGATTGTTTTTCCCGTGTTCAACTATCTTGCTGTGGATTGAAGACATAATCGATTTTAATTTCTCATCAACTTCCTCGCGGCTCCAGCGCAAACCCAAACTGTTTTGGCTCATCTCCAATCCGGATACAGCCACTCCGCCGGCATTCACTGCTTTAGCTGGAGCAAATATAACACCATTATCTACAAAAAATTTCACAGCTTCAAGCTCATTTGGCATATTAGCTCCCTCCGCTACTATCTTAACGCCGTTTTTAACAAGCTGCTTAGCGTCATCGAGATTTATTTCATTTTGCGTTGCACATGGCAAAGCGATGTCAGCCGATATCTTCCAAGGTTTTTCTCCCGGGAAATATTGCCACCCATTTTTATCCGCCAATTCAGACAAGGAAGATCGTTCTCTATTTTTTAAATCTTTAATAAGAGATAAGTCATCGAGCGAAAGGCCGTCTTCTTTATAGATAGTACCGGAAGAATCGGACATCGATAAAACTTTAGCGCCAAGGTTAATAGCTTTTTCCGCCGTATATTGCGCCACGTTTCCGGAACCGGAAATCAATATCTTCTTATCGGCAATGCTTTCATTGCGAACTTTTAACATTTCCAACAAGAAATAAATAACACCATAACCGGTCGCTTCTGTTCTAATATCGCTGCCACCCCAATCCAAACCCTTACCGGTTAAAACGCCGTTAAAAGAATTATTTAATTTTCGGTACTGGCCGAACAAGTATCCAATCTCTCTGGCGCCCACCCCGATATCACCGGCCGGCACATCCGTTTCGGAGCCGATATGACGATATAATTCAGACATAAAGCTCTGAGAAAAACGCATAACCTCGGCATCACTTTTGCCTTTCGGATCAAAATCACTCCCGCCTTTTCCGGCGCCCAAAGGCAAACCGGTTAAGCTGTTTTTAAAAATCTGCTCAAAGCCTAAAAATTTTAAGATACTCAAGTTAACGCTCTTATGAAAACGCAAGCCGCCTTTATAAGGTCCGATTAAGCTGCTGAATTGGACACGGAAACCGCGGTTAATTTCTATTTCGCCATTGTCTCTCATCCAAGGCACGCGGAAAATTATTATTCTTTCCGGCTCAATCAATCTTTCTAAAACTTTATGTTCCAAATATATCCGGTTATCATTTAAAAAATCAGATAAGGAATAAGCCATCTCCTCTACCGCCTGGATAAATTCGTTTTCACCGGGGTTTTTTTCTTTAACCGAGGCGACAAAATCCGCCGCATCAAACTTCATATATTTAAAGATTTAATTTTTTAAGATTATTTTTTCTTAATCTGATTCGGCTTGCGCGGACAAGCGCGGCAAGGCACAAAATCCAAGATCTTTTCAGCGATTAAACCGAATTCTCTGTTAGTCAAAGCATAAAGCCTCTCTCTTCCGACATTGGAACAAGTAATGACGCCGATATCGCGCAACTTTTTTAAATGCTGAGAGACGGCCGACTGCGACAGGTCGCAATCGCCAATCAAGCCGCTGACATTTTTAGGGCCCGATAAAAGACAGGACATGATTCTAACTCGTATCGGACTGGAAAATGATTTGGTAAAATCTTTCATATGATAATATATTAGCAAATGCTAATATGTTAGTCAAGAGAAAACGCCGCTTAGGCGTTTTTATCTTAAAAAGGCTTATTTTTTCAGCTTTCTTATGCCAAAGAAAACCAGAAAGAATAAAAAATTAAGAATAACTATGCCGGCCCCAGCCGGAAGATCCGCAAAAAAAGATATGGTTATGCCAATTAAAACGGAAATAACGGCCACTATAACAGCCACCAGCATGGCCATTTTAAACTTTTTCACTATCTGCAAGGATGTTACAGCCGGCAGGATGAGCAAAGAAGAAACCAGCATAACGCCAACAAGTTTAATGGCCAAAATAACGCTTAAAGAAGTAAGAAGCATTAACAGCAAGTTTATTCTTTCGGTTTTGATGCCTGATACTCTCGCATAATCTTCATCAAAAGCGGTCGAAAAAAGATCATGATAAAAAAATATGATAAAAAACAATACAAAAAGAGACAAAACAACCGATAGCCATAATTCTTGAGAACTAATCGCCAAAATATTGCCGAATAAATAACTAAAGAGATCGACATTAAAGCCGCGCGATAAACTGGCCAACAAAACACCAGCCGCAATGCCAACCGAAGAAACAATACCGATGGCGGCGTCGCCGTAAATTTTAGCTTTTTCGCTTAAGCGTAAAATAAAATAAGAAGCGACAAGAACAATCGGTATAGCGATATAAAAAGGATAGATTCCAAAAAACAAAGCCAAAGCAATGGCGCCGAAACTGACATGGGCCAAACCGTCGCCGATTAAAGACAGCTTGCGCAACACCAAAAATAAACCGAGCATGGCACATAAAGCTGCCACAAAAGCTCCGGCAATATAAGCGCGCTGAATGAAAGCGTAATTTAAAAAATCGAAGGTTTCCATATTTTTAGTGTTGGTGGCAAATCAAATGGTGGGAAAAATGACCGAAGTATTTTTCCATATCTTTAGAATGACAGAAATCGGTAAAGTCGCCGTAGAAAATTATTTCCCGATCAAGATAAAGAAGCTTGCCGGCATAAGCGCCGACTTGCGCACTGTCATGAGTAATCATGATTATGCTAACGCCATTTTCTTGATTCAGTTTCTGCAATAATTTAAAAAAACTGTCCCTGGTTTCCGGATCAAGAGCCGTGCTTGGTTCGTCCATAATCAGAAGTTGCGGCTTGGAAACAAGGGCGCGCGCCAAGAATACTTTTTGCTGCTGTCCGCCGGAAAGTTCCGAAATGGAACGATTTTTTAAATCAGCAATACTAAGCAGATTCAAACTCTCTTCAATTAAGAGATTATCGTTATCATTAAATTTTTTCGGATATTTTTTTTGCGCCAATAAACCGGAACCGACGACTTCCTTGACGCTGGCCGGAAAAAGCGGATTAAAAACATTAACTTTCTGAGGCAAATAACCGATCTTTGACCAAGCGGAAAAAGTTTCAACCGGTTGGTTAAATATTTCAATGCTACCCTGAAGTTTCTTTTCTAAACCGAGAATCAATTTTACCAAAGTCGACTTACCCGCCCCATTGGGTCCGGCCAAAGCAACAAAGGATCCGGCCTCAATTGAAAAAGACAGGTCTTTTAAAACTTCGGCATTACCGTAATTGAAAGATAAGTTTTTAACCGATAATATATTTCCCATATTATTTGCATTCCAAACCGATTTTAAGATTGGCAAGATTATTTTCCATAATATCAAAAAAAGAAATCCCCGATTCAAATTGATCTTTAGCTAAATTATGAGCGGCATTTAACAAAAGCAGGCCGGCCCCGCTTTCTTTGGCGATTGTTTCGGCCACTTTCGGACTGCTAATTTCTTCATAAAAAATATAGTTCATGCCTTCCGACTTTAATTGTCGACTTAAAGCAATCATGTCTTTGGCACTTGGCTCGGAATCGGGCGAGAACCCTTGAGCCGCTTCATAAAACAGTCCATAGCGAGAAGTAAGATAACCGAAAGCATAATGGCCGCCATAAACGATATGCTTATAGCGACAACCGCTTAAAACATCGCGATATTTGTTGTCCCAAGAATTTAAAGCGTCTTTATATTGGGTAGCGCGCTGCAAATAAATTTCGGAATCAATCGGGCTAACGGCCACAAAAGCCTTGGCAATATTATCGGTCATAAGAGCCGCATTATCAAAATCGAGCCAAATATGCGGATCAAAAATATGTTCTTGTCCTTCTTCCTCGACATGCCCGCCCTCGTCCTCATGTTCATCGCCGCCTTCAATCAAGGTCGCACCTTCACTGGCATTAACGATAATCGGACCATCCTCCGGCAAACTTTTGATTATATCGGCCGCCCAAGGTTCCATAAAATCGCCGGTATAAACAAAAATATCCGCTTCATGTATCTTTACCATATCGCTTGGCTTCGGATCAAAAGCATGCGCTTCCATACCGGGAGGCAGAAGTTGATAAACCTCGGCTTGATCGCCGCCAAGTGCGCGAGCCATATCGAATAAAGGGAAAATGGTAACAACAACTTTAAGCTTCCGATTGCTATCGGGGGCCGGTTTTTGGTTTTTTTGAAAAAACAAAAATAAAAAAAGAGCGGCCAATAAGACAACGGAAACAATAATTATAATTATCTTTTTATTTTTCATAAATTTATTATTGGCATTTCCGGCACAAGCCATAGAATTCCAAAGTATGATCGCTAATTTTAAACTTTTCTTTTTTCATTATTCGTTTTTCTTCGTCGTGAAGATGATTATCCATCGGAATAGTTTTAACGGAACTGCACTTCACGCATATCAAATGATGGCAATGCTTATCAGCCAATTCAAAAAGCGAAGCTTGCCCGATGATTTTCAATTCGCGGATAAAGGAGTTTTCTAATAAAAAGGCAAGTTCGCGATAAACGGTTGTTTTGTTAACAACTATTTTGCGATGCTTAAGTTCTCCTAAAATTTCCAAAGCAGAAACCGGCCTGCCAACCACAGCCAAATATTCCAGAACCGCACAGCGAGTCTTGGTCATTCTGGCGCCAAGAGCCTTTAATTTATCCATTATCTTTTTCATATATGACTTTATATTGCTTATGAATCGACATTGGCATAATAACGCAACTCTGTTGCGTTTGTCAAGAAATAAAAAAGCAGTAACAATTGTTACTGCCCTAAAAAATTACTGGAGAATTTACGCAAAATCTTCAATAAACTTTTTCATACTCTCTTTGTTGCTTAGATTACCGGCAAACAAAAGCATTGTCCCCAATTCAAGCGCGGGATGATTTTTCAACTCGTCATTACTCGATAAATCACCGAGCATAGATGTCCATGCCCCGGCAAAATCTCCTCTTTCAACATACTCCAAAGCTCTTTTCTTGGACCACTCTAAGTGCTCCGTCCCTTTTTCGGTTCTAATGTTCATGGTAAAGCTATTTAATTCAAGGTCTTTTTTATATACAAATCATTTTTTCTGCTCTGCTATGATAATTTTGCTATCTCATTCCAAATAGCATACATGGCATAAGTGTCGAGGCGACAATAATTCAAAAGATTCTTGGCAACTTCTTTTTTTTCTTCATCGGAATTACTGTTTATTATTTTTTCAAACCAAGCTTCCATGGCCGAAGCGCCTTCTCTTATCGCCAAATCTTGATAACTTAATTCCGGAACCAAAACAGGCAGAATTTTTTTAATGGAAGTCTTGCCCTTAAAATCAGGGTGAACAAAATACTGCTTTTGAAAAATATCCATTAAGTCATAAATTCTCTCATTAACTGACAAGAGAAAATCGGCTTCTTCCAAATGGCGATCGGCGAGTTCTTTATTGCGATCGCGTTCAAAAGTCTTATTCCAAACAATCACACTGCCCTCCGGACCGATAATATTTTTTAAAGCTTTGATAATATCAAGGCTGGGGTCGGAATTATCCAGATGTAAATATTCATAATGCTTTAAATCCGATAGCGGACTTTCCAAAACATGGAGGGAAAATTGGAAAGGAATATGCTGATAGGGGCGGAAGCCTTTAAAAAGAGGAATGGCCGGCGGATAAGTTTCGTAGTCCAAAAAATAAAGCGGATACACAAGTTGCGACAATTCAGCGGCAATCGCATTTTTATCAATTATTGAGATTCCGGTTTTATAAACTTCTATTTGGTTTTTTTGAATGGCCGAGGCTTTAAAATTTGGCGGCAAATCATCAAGCGAAAATATTTCCGCCTCAATCAATTTTGCCAACTTATTCTTTCCATTGCCAATTCGATAAATATCATGAACGGAATAACTTGGCACTTCAGGATGAGAATAAGAAAAAGTTGAACAGTGATTGCTGCGCCCTTTATAAATACAAGAACATTCAAGAGCATTTTCATTATCTTGCAAAAGCATCTCGGCGGTTTTATTCATTTTTTCTTTTGTTCGCTCCATTCTTTCTAATATCTGACTATCGATATTTTCAATTGAAAACAGCTCGGAGATATTTATTTCTTCACCGCGCACATAATCCTTATTCAAATGAATAATATTTATGCCGCTAATTTTTAAACCGCAAGACCGGGCAACGGCATATTGAAACGAAGCGTCTTCAATATGGTCACGCTCTTCGGTATTCTCTCGCAAAGTATTGGTGCCTTTAATTTCATAAATCCGCCAAGCATCATTCTGGTTGTCATATTCCAAAACATCAGTTTTAGCGATGAAGTTTTCGAAAATAAAAGTCGCCTGAAAAATCACCGGGGCTTTTTGATTTAGAAGCTCCTGTGTTTTTTTAGCCGCCAAAAGTCCGGATTCTTCAATCAAGATCCCGCCGGGAAAAAGTCGGCGCGCCCAAAGCTCAACCAAATTACCGTTTGCTAAAAGACTCTTTTCAAACGCGGATAATTCAAAAGATTCCATCAGTTCCGGCTTGTGCATTTTGAGCCAAGTGTTTTTTGGGCAAGCCAGAAATTCAATATAAGTTGTTTTACTTATATGCGGCATGTATTTATTTATTATTCTTTTTCTCATTCCTATACAAAACATAGGAATAGATTGACAACCAGGCTAACATTGCGATGATACCTCCAAACAAAATTAAGAAAGCAATTGGCGCCGGCAGCCAAGGCGAAGTAATAAGGAGAGCGCCCCAAACTATAAATAAGCGTGAGCCGAGACGATGCGTCTTATTCCAGACATTCTCCGAAGATAAGGTCCATGGGGTTTTAATTCCGACAAAATAATTTCTTTTTAATTTCCCGAAGTAATTGCCAATAACAATCATGAGCAGGCCAACCGCACCGGCCACTATGCCGCCGATATTAAGCTGATATCCTAAATTCACGAAAGTGGCCGCCGCAAAGATAATCATCATTATCAACATGATAAAATTTCTCATTATCAAATAAACACCGGAAAACTCGGCATAACGATCGGAACGCGGATCGATTTTTGGCAGAAAGTTAAACATTAGATAGATGGCAGCCAGCATGGACGGAAAAAGCAGAACATGAAATTGGCGGCTACTCCAGCCGTCCGCTTCTCCGGCAAAGTTCCAATGCGTGATAACTTGATCGGGTAATAAATTATAGGACCAGAGGCTTAAGCCAACGGCGGCAAGCAGAATCAGTAATGGAGCAATTTCGGTTTTAAGAGAAAACTTAATAGGGTTTTTCATAAATTTATTTTGACTTTTTTAAAAGTTTGGCCAAAGATTCCATTATTTCCTCGGCAACGCTTAAGTTAAGCTGATAAAATATTTGCCGGCCTTCACGGCGCGAACTGACAAGATCGGCGCGGCGCAAGATGTCCAAGTGATGCGACAAAGTCGCCAAACTGATATTTAAATGTTTGGCGATTTCACTGACCGGCAATTCCGATTTCTTCAGGCATTGCAAAATCTTTTGGCGGTTGGAATCGGCCAGGGCGGCGAAGCTTTGGCTTAAAGACATATTTAGATATTTAGATATATATCTAATTATATTATTAAAATTGGGGTTTGTCAATGGAGGGTTGGGTTTAGCACGAGTCCGCCTTTTGATAGGAGAATGTTATATAACTTCACTTCTCAAATACCTTTCATCTTTTGCGCATATAAAAATACAACCCTTATTGGTTGTATTTTTGTATGCGGAGAGGCAGGGATTACACCACCCGGGCTTGGCGGTGCACAAGTGCACATCG
>CAZREL010000014.1:19858-20601 GCA_964599385.1 uncultured Gammaproteobacteria bacterium | reverse complement strand
AGCGCGCTGATGAATGCTGACTATAATTTTAAATACCCTTTTTTAATGAAAGACGATTCTTCTTTTTTTAAGGGAATTTATTATTATGATGAAAACAGTGATTTGCTTCCAACCGACATGACTGTCGGCGAGGCGATTTTATCGCCGACTCGGCAATGGCCGATTCTTATCAAACTTTTGATGGACGCTTTGAAAAAGCGCGAGGCTCTGCAGTATCTGCATGGAATATCCATTAATACCGGAGGAGGAGCGACAAAAATAGCCAATCTTGGTCGAGGTATAACATTCATGAAAGATATGCCGATGCCGCCCGAATTATTCAGACTTATTCAACTGGAAAGCTCGGAAAGATGGAATAATATGTATGAGGCTTTTAACTGCGGCATTGGAATGGATGTTGTAGCGGCCAATAAGCCGGAAGTTGCCGAAGCGATTGAAGAAGTTTCTGAATTATCTGGCATTAGAAATTATAATCTTGGTCATTGTATCAATAGTAGTGTGCGCCAAAATCAAGTCAATCTTGTGACTCCTTTCGGAGAGTTTGTTTATAAGTAAAAAAATGCCTTTTTCTTTTTTCTAACTAATTTTTTATTTTTTAAACCTAAGCAGCCCTTTTCCTTTTTGGAAGAGGGCTTTTTCATATTTTAAAGACCTTGAAAGTATTTTTGGAAAATGATATTATGCGCTCCGGAAGGCAGCGCGCCTTTTTTGCTTTGCCTTTTTGTTTTGCGCTTTTTTGATTT
>CAZREL010000014.1:0-19848 GCA_964599385.1 uncultured Gammaproteobacteria bacterium | reverse complement strand
GAATTTTGGAGGATGATGATGGATAGAATTGAATTAATAGGTATTCCTTTATTGTTTATACAAAACGCCGCTTTCTGTTATTTGGCGTATCTTTTTCTCTCTTGAAAATAGCTTTTTAATCTGTTAGTATATCCCCTGGAGGCAATGCGCCTTTTTTGCTTTGCCTTTTTATTTTGCGCTTTTTTGATTTTTTTCATGTTAAATTTTCATTCCATAGAGACTTTTGGTACCCATGAAGGACCCGGTATTCGCCTGGTGCTTTTTTTGCAGGGTTGCAATTTTTCTTGTGCTTATTGCCATAACCCCGACACCATTAGTTTTAAAGGAGGGAATAAAATAAGCACAAAAGCTGTTCTGGATTTGCTGGAAGAAAATCGCCCCTACTTTTCTTCTGGCGGAGGCTTGACCGTTTCTGGCGGGGAACCTGGGTTGCAAGCTAAAGAATTATTGTTGCTTTTTAAAGCGGCTAAGAAAAAAGGCTTTCACACCGCTTTAGACACCAATGCGTCTCTTAGCACCAAGGAATATCAAGAGCTTCTTTTGTTAACCGATCTGCCGCTAATTGATTTAAAACATATTGACGATGCTAAGCACAAGATAATTACCGGGAATAGCAATAAGCAGGTGATAAAAAACATTTTGCTTCGCAATAAATCAGGTGGGAAATTTTGGCTGCGTTATGTTCTTGTTCCTGGCCTAAGCGATGATCCGCAAGATTTGCGAGCCTTGGGAAAGTTCTGTGCCGGCTTAAAACAGCTTGAGCGTTTGGAAATATTGCCGTATCATAATCTTGGGGCCTATAAATATAAGGAATTAGGCTTGAAAAACCGATTGGAAGGCATTTCTCCTCCAAAGAAAGCGGCCTTATTTGAAGCGCAAAAAATACTCAAAAGTTATTTACCGCAAGTTGTTATCCGTAAATGATTAATAAAAAAAATAAAATATATGCCAAATCTTGATAAAATCTTTTCACCCTCCGCCTTGGCTGTCGTTGGAGCTTCTAATAAAGAGGGGAGCGTTGGCCACAGCTTAATCGCTAATTTAAAAGAATTGCAAAATATTGCTGTTTATCCGATTAATCCCAAAGATGAAACAGTTGCCGGCTTAAAAGCTTATCCGTCTTTGTCTTCTGTCGGCGCCCCAATTGATTTAATGCTTATTGCTGTACCAGCTGCGATTGTTCCGGCTGTTTTGGAAGAGGGAGGTCAATTGGGAGTTAAGGGCGCAGTTGTAATTTCAGCTGGCTTTAAAGAAGTTGGCAATACGGACTTGGAAAATCAGTTGATTGAAATTTGCGCTAAATACGATATTGCTTTAATCGGTCCAAACTGTCTTGGAATTATTAATCCATATTTAAACCTTAACGCATCATTTGCCGCAACTGGTGCTCATGCCGGAAAAGTCGCTTTCATTTCTCAAAGCGGTGCGATTTGCACAGCCGTTCTTGATTCTGCCAATAAAATGGGAATTGGCTTTTCTAAATTCATGAGTGTCGGTAATAAAGCGGCAACCGATGAAATTGCCATTTTAGATTATTTGGCAAATGACAAAAAAACTGAAATAGTTGCTTTGTATGCCGAACAAATCGGCCAGCCGGAAAAATTAATGGAGAGCGTTAGAAACATCAGTTATGGTCAAAATGCTAAACCGCTTATCGTTTTGAAATCAGGCCGTTCTGCTGCCGGCGCCTCGGCTTCCGCTTCTCACACAGGTGCTTTGGCTGGTAACGACGCTGCCTATGCCGCTTTATTTTCTCAGTCAGGAATTATTCGCGCCGATAGAATGGAAGAACTTTTTGATTTTATTAAAATTTTTAGTAATAACCCAAAAGCTCCTGCTAAGCGTTTAGCAATTATTACTAATGCCGGCGGACCGGGTGTCGTTTCTATTGATGCCGCTTCGGCTGACGGATTAGAAATTGCTAAATTAAGTGAAGCAGCTGAAGCTGCTTTAACCGCCGTTTTACCACCAGCTGCTAATGTTCATAATCCAATTGATGTTTTAGGTGATGCCAAAGCTGATCGTTATGAGATTGCTCTTGATAAAGTTTTAGCTGATTCTAACGTTGATTCTGTTTTGGTTATTCTTACTCCTCAATCAACAACAGAAATTGAAGCAACCGCCCAAGCTGTTGTCGCCGCTAAAAATAAATACAATAAACCGCTGGCTGCCGCTTTTATGGGAGATGCTTTAGTTGAGCCGGGCCTTAAGATTTTAAATGAAGCTGGTGTAGCTGCTTATTCTTATCCAGAAGCTGGCATTAAAGCTTTGCGTGCTTTAAATGATTTTTATGAAAATTCATTGGTTTTATCCGGTGAAAAAGATTTGCCTGAATTCAACGATGTTGATCGTGAAAAAGTAGCGGCCATTTTTGCTGAAGCAAAAGCTCGTGGTCAATATTCTTTTCCGGAAGCCTCTGCCTTGGCTGTTTTAGAAGCTTACAAGCTGCCGGTTTTATCAAGTCGCGTTGCAACAGCAAGAGATGAGGCAATTAGTATTGCTAATAGCATTGGCAGAAAAATGGTTTTAAAAATTGTTTCTAAAGATATTTTGCATAAGAGTGATGCTGGAGGAATCATGCTTAATGTTATGCCGGAAGAGGCCGGCGATAAGTTTGATGAAATGATGGCTCGTGTGGCTGTTAATCGCCCGGAAGCAAAATTGGACGGTGTACTCTTAGTGGAAATGATTACCGAACCGGGTGTAGAAATGATTTTGGGCAGCGTTAAAGACGCCAGTCTTGGCAGTACAATCATGCTTGGTCTTGGTGGTATTTATGTTGAAATATTTAAGGATGTTGTTTTCGGTTTAAACCCTTTAAGCCGCCAGGATGTTGTTAAAATGATTGCCGGTTTAAAGTCCGCTAAACTTTTAGAAGGTGCTCGCGGTGCGGCCGCTTCCGATAAAAATGCTTTGATTGAATCTGTTTTGCGCTTAGCTAAGCTTTTAGCTGATTTCCCGGAAATTATTGAACTTGATATTAATCCGCTTTTGGTTTTGCCGGAAGGCAAGGGCGCTAAAGCGCTTGATGCCAGAATTGTTATCGCTTAGTTTTAAGCGATTCCTTGTTTGTTTTTTAAATAATTTAGATATTACAATTTATGTCGAAAGGCAAAAAAACCCAGGCTATGGGTTCTTCTTCTTGTGCGTGCGCAGAAAAATTTTCTCTTAATAAGTTTGATGTCCGTTCTTTTGTTTTAGAAAATATTAAGCCTTATGAAGGCGATGCTTCTTTTTTAAGCGGTCCCTCTAAAAAAACTAAAAAACTTTGGGAGAAATGCCAGAGCCTGCTTCTTAAAGAAATAAAAAATGGCGGTGTCTTAAAAATTGACACAAAAACAATTTCAAGTGTAAATAGCCATAAGCCTGGATTTATTGATAAGTCCTTGGAAGAAATTGTCGGTTTGCAAACCGATGAAGCTTTGAAACGCGCTATTAAGCCTTATGGCGGAATTCGCGTTGTAGAAAAATCTTGCGAGGAAAATAAAGTAAAGCTGGATGAAGAAGTTTCTAAGATATTTGGTAAATATCGCAAGACCCATAATGACGGAGTTTTTGACGCTTACACTGACAGCATGCGCGCTTTGCGTAAGACCGGTGTTTTAACCGGTCTCCCTGATGCTTACGCCAGAGGTCGTATTATCGGTGATTATCGCCGCGCCGCTTTATACGGCATTGATACGATTATTGCCGCTAAACTTGATGACAAAAGACGTCTTGATCCGGCTGATTTTTCCGAAGAAGTTATTCGTTTACGCGAAGAAATAAGCGAGCAGGTTAGAGCTTTAGAAGAAACTAAAGCCATGGCTCTTGCTTATGGTTTTGATATTTCTAAACCGGCTCGTAATGCCAAGGAGGCAATTCAATGGACTTATTTTGCTTATCTTGCCGCTTTAAAAGAACAGGATGGTGCCGCGATGAGCCTTGGCAATGTCAGCAGCTTCTTTGATATCTATATTGAGAAAGATATTGCTGCCGGCGTACTTAATGAAGAAGGCGCGCAGGAATTGGTTGATCAGTTTATTATGAAACTTCGCCTGATTCGTCATTTGCGCACTGGTGAATATAATGAGCTTTTTGCCGGCGATCCAGTATGGCTCACCGAATCAATTGGTGGAGTATTTAAAGGAGGGAAGCATAAGGTTACAAAAACTTCTTATCGTTTCTTGCAAACTTTATTTAATCTCGGTGCTTCTCCGGAACCGAATCTCACCATTCTTTGGTCAAAAGATTTACCGGAAAATTTCCGTCGTTTTTGTATGGAAGTTTCTATCAAGACATCTTCCATTCAATATGAGAATGATGATTTGATGCGCGGCATCGACGGGCAGGATGATTATGGAATCAGCTGCTGTGTTTCTCGTCTTGGTATTGGTAAAGAAATGCAATATTTTGGTGCCAGATGTAATTTGGCTAAAGCCTTGCTTCTGGCAATTAACGAAGGAAGAGATGAAGTGAGTGGAATGCTTATTGTTCCTGATGTTAAGCCGATGCCAAAAGGTGTTTTAGATTATGAAATTGTTAAAAAAGAATTTAAGAAAGTTACGGCCTTTTTGGCTTGTGAATATGTTAAGACCATGAATGTTATTCATTACATGCATGACAAATACTATTATGAAAGATCTCAGATGTCTTTTATTGATTCGGAAGTAAATCGTATCATGGCTTTTGGAGCAGCCGGATTATCGGTTACAGCTGATTCATTTTCGGCTATCCGTTTTTCAAAAGTTAAAGCCATAAGAGATGAAAGAGGAATCGCAACCGCTTTTGATATTAAAGGTGATTATCCTAAATATGGTAATAACAATAAGCAAGTTGATTCTATTGCCGCAACTTTGGTTAAAGAATTTAATGCTGAACTTGCCAAACATAAAATTTATCGCGGCGCCATACCAACTCTTTCTATTTTAACTATTACTTCAAATGTTGTTTACGGTAAAAAGACCGGTGCGACTCCGGATGGAAGATTAGCCGGTGCGCCTTTTGCACCAGGTGCTAATCCGATGCACGGACGCGATACTCATGGTGCGGTTGCTTCTTTAAATTCTGTTGCCAAACTAAGTTATGAAAATGCCCGCGATGGAATTTCAAATACATTTACTGTTACTCCGTCAACTTTAGGCGCCGACCTTAAAGAGCAGAGTGCAAATTTAATGGCGCTTCTTTCCGGTTATTTTTCTAAGGGTGCACATCACTTGAATGTTAATGTTTTAAATCGTGAAACCTTGCTTGATGCTATGGATCATCCGGAAAAATATCCTCAACTTACCATCCGCGTATCAGGTTATGCTGTTAATTTCATCAAGCTTTCCAGAGCTCAACAGCAGGAAGTTTTGGCCAGAACCTTTTTTGAGTCTTTTTAAAAGTTAAAGTTTTGGAATTTTATAAAGAGCCGCTTGTTAAAATCAGGCGGTTTTTTTATTTTACTCTTTTTGTCCGCCTTGTTATTATATATTTATAAATTAAAATTCGTTTATATGAAGAGGAAAACCACAGCTAAGCCGCAATTCATTATGATTGGTGGCGGCATGACTTTTAATAATAACAAGGATTACATCAAATATTTAAAAAGCAGGGAAGTGTCTTTGGAAAGGAAAGTACGTTGGCATAATGAATATTTGATTAATGAGATTGGGAAATGTTTTGATATCTTTAAGATAGAGCAGCCGTCGGCTGATAATGCGGTTTATGAGAATTGGAAAATTAATTTTGAGAAATATATCCCTCTGCTTAAACCGGGCTTGTCGTTGCTCGGTTCATCTTTGGGTGCGATTTTTTTAGTTAAATATTTATCCGAGAATAAATTTCCTAAAAAGATAAAATCTTTGTATTTAGTATGTGCGCCTTTTGATGATACCTTGCCGGGAGAGAATTTGTCTGGCGGTTTTAAATTAAAAAGAGATTTGTCTCTGCTTATAAAGAATTGTTCCGATGTTAATTTTTTCTTTTCTAAAGATGATGATGTTGTTCCAATTGAGCATGCTGAAAAATATGCCAAGAAATTACCGCAAGCAAAATTTTGTATTTTAGAAAGCGCTAACGGCCATTTTAAAATGGAAGAATTTCCTGAACTTGTAAAAACCATAAAATCCAAAATCAAAAAATGTTAAAAGTCTTTTTAGGCTCAAAATCATTCCGTGTTATAAGGGTGAGAAAAAAGCGTCCACAAAAAAATAAACCCGATTATAAGGTTCATAAAGAAAACGCCAGAGAGCTTATAATGTCTCGTCTGGAGCATTTCGCCTATCCCTATGGTTTTTCTTATGGACAGGTCAGCATTAGGAATCAAAGTACGCGCTGGGGCAGTTGTTCCAGAAAGGGGAATCTTAATTTTAATTATCGGCTCGTTCATCTCCCGCTTGAGCTGCTGGACTATGTTGTCGTTCATGAGCTTTGCCACTTAAAAGAATTTAATCATAGTCGTAATTTTTGGGATTTGGTTGCTCAGGCTATTCCCGACTATAGAGAAAGGCGCCGTCAGTTGAAAAACATTAAGATGAATTAAAAAATATCTTTTTCAAGATATTTTTTTTATTATATATTCTTTTTGTTGGCCGTCCGGCCCGATTTTTATTTTATCGCCGATCCTTTTATTGATAAGGGACGCGCCGAGCGGGGAAATATGGGAGATAATGCCGCGTCCGGGGTCGGTTTCCGACGAGCCGAGTATGGTGAATGTTTTTTCTTTTCCATTACATTCAATAATAACCGTGGCTCCGATATCAACAATATCTGTTCTTTGCGGGCGGTGGATTATCTCCGCTCTTTTGAGAAGGTTTTCCGTATCCAAAATTCTTTGATTTAAACCGCGCAATCGCCCTTTAGCCAATTGATAACCGGCGTTTTCCGAGAAATCGCCCATTAAAGCCAAGCGCTTAACTTCCTCCGCTTCGCGCGGGCGTTTTATATTAATCCAATATTCAAGCTTATTTTTGAGCTCTAAATATTTTTCCTCGGTCATAGCCGCATCCATTTTTTCTTTTGGATTTTTTTCGCCTTTTCTTATCGGTACGCGCATAAAATGTTATAATGATTTAGGACGCTCAATTTTGGGCGCCTTTTAATGATAATATGTTGAGAATTAATAAACAATACTGCTGGATTGGACTGCTGCTTTATGTTGTCTTGGCTTGCGCAATAGTTTATATATTTAAGCCATTGTATATTTGGTCCATATTAATTGTTCTCTTACCGCCCTCGCTGGCTAATTTTTTTTGGTTGAAGGGATCAAGGCATCGAGTTTTTGTATTTTCTGTAATTACTGTTTTGATTTTTGCTCCGCCAGTTGAGATGATAGCCAGATTGGCCGATGCTTGGGATGTCCAATCAACATTGCCTCGCTTATTTGGCATCGCTCCACTTGAAAATATGGTTTTTGCTTTTTTTAATTTCTTTTGGGCTTTATCTTTTTATGAATACTTTACAGCTGGAGATAAGGCAGGGAAGATGGGGCCAAGATTCCGCTATCTTCTACTTCTTTACTGTTGTCTTTTTATTGGGACCTTTTCTTTATTCTTTGTTAATAAAAATGTGATTGCTGCAAATTACGCAGTCCTATCTCTTATAATATTAGTAATACCAGCTTTGTTTATTTTTTACTATCGCCCCCATATTCTTAAAAGAGTTTGGCTGACAACCTTCTTTTTTGCCGCAGTCTTTTTTATATATGAAGTAGTTTCTCTTATGGTTGGAAGTTGGTGGTGGCCAGGGCAATATTTATTTCCCGTTCAGTTGGCGGGAAGAACCTTCCCTTTGGATGATGTTATTATCTGGTATTTTTTGTCTACGCCGGTTTTGATTGGGGGCTATGAAGTATTTGCCAAGGAAGCCTAAAAAGCTTCTATAAATACTTATAATAATGTATAATATTAGTAATGGAACGCTTTATAATATTTTTATAATATAAATAAAATTAACATAAAATTATGCTAAGTTTAAAGAAGAAAATTGGTAAGGAAAAAATTCATTGGCGCAAATTGCTACTTTTTGCTTTTATTGTTACGGCTAGCACTATCGCTATCAAGACTATCTTAGCCGCCCCAAGCATTGATATTATATCTGCTCCCGCTGCAAAGTCTGGTAACTTACCGACTGTTGTTGCCTCTTCTACGGCTGATACCGGACGTACTATAGTTTCAGCTAGTTATCAGATTTATTCTGGCGGCAGTCCTTCCGGACCTTGGTATGAATGTACCGCTAATGGTGGAACACCGTTTGGTGATCAGCATGTTGATTTCACTTGTATTGTTTCAAGTTTGGGTGACGGAACCTATCAAATGAACATTAGGGCTCTTGATGATCAAGGCAATGGAACAAGTGTTCAAACATCTTCTTTTATCGTTGACCGTATTTCTCCGGTCGTTGTTTTTAATGATCTTCCGGGGGCGCCTAATCCAATCAATTATAATAATCCTGAATTTACTGGTACTGTTACTGATACCTTAACTAATATTGATTATGTTGAGTATGCCCTTGTAACCGCTTCATCTACTGCCGGCGTCTCATCTCCGTCCAGCTGGACTTCTTGTGACGCTATAACTTCAAGCAGCACCTCTGTTTCTTTTCGTTGTGTTGATGGGACTTTCTCGGACAGTGTTAAAGGGGATGAATATCGCATGCATGTCAGAGCAGTTGATGAGGTTGGTAATGTTTCATCTTTCACTAATTACTATAAATTTCAGGTTGATACTGTCTCTCCTTATAATTTAGCTATAACCCACCCCAATGCTGCCGGGATTACTTTATATGGAAATCACAGCACAAATATTACCTGGGTTACCCCAGCTGATGCTTTTGAACTTGGTTCAAATCCGATAAAAATAGAATATTCTTTAAATGGAACTTTTTCTGACGCTGTTGTAATTATTGATGATTATACTCCAGCTGGTCCTTATTCTTGGAATGTGCCTAATGTTGATACAACTTTAGCAAGAGTTAGAATAACTGCCACTGATTTAGCTGGTAATAGTACTACGACAGTGTCAGCAAATCCGTTTACTATTATTCCTTCCTCCTTACCGATAGTAAACATTGATAATTCGTCATGGTTAAATGGTGTCACAAAGTCCGGGACAATAACTTTTCAAGCTTCAGCAACTGACTCAGAAGGTATTTATAGTGGAAGATATAAGATAGCCGCTAGTTGGCAAGAGGGAATTGAATGGGCCGCTTGTTCGGCACATGACGGTTCTTTTGGAGGAACCTCTGAATTAATTGACAGCGCAAGCTTTACTTTTCCGGAAGAAGGGCAGTATTTACTTGAAATGGATGCTTATGATTATCCTGGTGATCGCGGTTATGATTCTGAATATATTATTTATGATGCCAGTGCTCCATCTGTTGATGCGGGTGTTCTCGGAACAATTAACTTACCGACGCAGCCCGGAGCAACGGCCAGCGATCAATATTCCTGGATAGAATCTATTACTTGGAGTACTGTTAGTGGTCCTGGCACTATATCTTTTGGTGGCGGTGCTAATATTTTAAATCCGTCAATTTCTGCTGACACCGTTTCCGCTACTCCGTACGTAGCTCGTTTGACTGTTTGTGATGCTGTTAATAATTGTGCTAACGATACAGTTACTTTTTATTGGACTGATCAGCCAATTTCTTTTTCTGTTACCGCTCCAGCTTCCGGAGTAAGGACAAGAGGCGGATCATTATTGAATATCATCTGGACTAATCCGGGCGGATCAGCTCTTAATCATTTTGATATAGAATACTCAGTTGATGGTGGAGCATATACAACAATTACTACTGGTATTGCCACCTCAACGACAACATATTCCTGGAGTGTTCCTTATGATAATTCGGAAAACGTCATTGTTAGAGTTAATGCTCGGGACAGCGGTAACTCTGAACTTGCTTATGCTACTTCCGGTGTTTTCACTATCGACTCAACTCCTCCAACTGTTGAAGCTGGCTCTTTGGGGACCATAACATCCGCCACAGCTCCGGGAGCAACGGTGACGGATAATTTTGATGAATCTGGAGAATTAACTTATTCATGGACTAAGGTTAGTGGTCCGGGTAATTTGCAATGCACTGGTAGTTGCAATAGCGTTAACCCATCTTTGTACGCAACTTTAACTGGTTCATATGTAGCTCAATTAACAGCAACTGATAGGGCCGGAAACAGTGCGAGCGACACCGTTTCTTTTGACATGGATGCTAATCCGCCTAATTTCTCTGTTTTGCAGCCAGCTTCCGGTGTAACTTGGCGCGGCACCAGTACTCATCCAATAGTTTGGGAAACTTCTGTTGGAGCTTCATACTATTCGATTCATTATACTACTAATAATTGGACGACTTCATCTACAATATCAGCTAATACGGCGGGAACAGCCACAACTTCCGGACGTTATTATAACTGGACCTTGCCAGTGGCTAATTCAACGACCAGTGTTGTTAGGGTGGTTGCTTATGATGCTTACGGAAACAGTTCTTATGATAATTCTGGTGTATTTATTATAGATTCAACTCCTCCGGTTGTTGAGGCCGGCAATTTCGCCGAGACTGTTCTTGGCCCAACTCAACCAGGAGCAACAGCGGTCGATTATTTATCCGGTATAGCAAGTTACTCATGGACTCAGATTAGCGGTCCTGGAACTATTTCCTTTGTTGGTGGAACTAATATACTAAACCCTTATATGTCGGCGGATGTTCCGGGAATATATTCGGCTCGTCTCACTGTTACTGATAATGTTGGCTACTCGGCTTATGATGATGTCTTCTTTGTTTATAATACCGATCCACCTACTCCATTTATTACTTCTCCAGGAGCTGATGTTGTTTGGCGCGGAGGGGATAGTAAAAATATCCGTTGGACAATAACTGATCCAGGGGATTTGCAAGGTTTCTCAGTCAGCTATTCTATTAATGGTGGAAGCTCTTGGACTTCAATAGATGCTAATGTTGCATCTTCAAGCCGTGTTTTATCCTGGACAGTCCCTTCGGCTAACTCAACAAGTTCGGTGATGCGTGTTTCTGCTCGTGACTCTGAAGGACATTCTGCAACAGCGACTAGTGAATTTATTATCGATTCTGAAGCCCCGGTTATAACACCCGGAGTAATAGGAACAACTACTGTTGCAACTACCTCAGGAACAGTTGTCACGGATAACATCGACACTGAAAGCCAGGTAACATATTTATGGTCTGTTATTGAAGCTCCGGATGGAGGGACTTTAGTTTTTTCTCCATCAGCCACAGTTATGAATCCGACAATGACCGGAACAGTTTCGGGATATTATCGTGTTCAAATTATTGCTCAGGATAGAGCGGGCCATATTTCTACAGCTATAGTCGGTAGTGATAATACATTTTATTGGCAAGGAGAACCGGATGTTCCGGTTGTTACAAATCCGACCAGCACCGTTATAATGCGTGGTGGAACTGATCGTCTAATTGAGTGGTTTTTACCTGGCCCAGATCCTGGCGATCTTGATCATTTTGATATAAGTTATTCTATTGACGGTGGTTCTAATTGGGATTTAATTACCAGTGGCGTTGCCTCAACGAGTCGTTCGTATGTTTGGAGTGTTCCAGCTGGTATTAATTCAACCAGTACTCAAGCCAGGGTGGAATTGTTTGATGTTCATTCTAATCAATCACAAGGTATATCTGCTAATTTTACAATCGATTCAACCGCCCCCGTAGTTGATAATGGAATCATGCCTTCGCCTATTAGCATAGCAAGTTCTTCGGAGGGGGTAAGCGCTAGTGATAATTTTGATGATGAATCATATCTTTCTTTTTCTTGGACTGTTTTATCGGAGCCTTATGGTAATGCAACTTTAAATATTGCTTCTTCAACCGCCACCAGTACTGAATTTTCTGGTGACATTTCCGGCAATTATAGCGCTTTATTATCGGTAACTGATAGGGCTGGTAATGTTGGCACAAGCAGTATTTCCTTTTATTGGCTAAACACTAACGATCCTTATTTGACCTATCCGAGCACTGGAGTTTTCTTAAGAGGTAATGCCACTACAACTGCTACATGGACCCTTATTGATCCGGGAGATCTTGATCATACTGAGGCCCAATATTCAATAGATAATGGTTTAAATTGGCTTAATGTTGATAATTCAATAGCTAGCTCCAGTCTTTCTCTTGCTTGGCTGATTCCAGCTGACACAAATTCCACTTCCAGTCTTTTCCGTATCTTTACGGTTGATACTTTTGGCAATACCGCAACAAGTACAAGTGGAATATTTACTATTGATTCAACTCCACCAACCGTTAACGCTGGTTTATTTACTGGTGATGTAAATTCTGCGACTACTCCTGGTGCCACTGCTAGCGATAACTTTGATTCTCTTGATAATTTATCTTATTCCTGGGTTGGCAGCGGTGTATCTTTTAGTGCTAATAATATTCTTAATCCGTCTTTATCAGCCAGTAGTAATGGAACTTATACTGCAACATTGACCGTCACCGATCGCGCCGGTAACGCTTCTTCTAGCTCCGTTTCTTTTACCAGAAATGTTAGTAATCCTGGAGGACCCGGAGGACCAGGAGGACCAGGGGGACCGTCAATTTGTACATCAGTTGAATATGGTGAGTGGGGTGCTTGTATTAATGGTTTTCAATATCGCAGCATCATCAATACCGTTCCTTCTTACTGCACGCCAACCGCCGAACAACAGGCCGGTCAAAGCCGTGTTTGTGGAGGTGATGATTTAAATTATTGTACCGATGTTGTTTATGGTGAATGGGGCGCTTGTATTAATGGTTACCGTAATAGAGAAGTATTAAATAGATATCCAGAAGGCTGCACCTTAACATCTTCACAAGCAGCAGCCGTTCAGTCTTCTTGCGGTAATGATGGTCCTTTTGATATTGACGCTCTTGATGTTATGGAAAAAGCCCGTTTAGAATTTACCGGTGAAGACAGGGCAATGGTTAAGCGTTTGATGGGCCAGATATTGATTCAAGTTGAAGACAAAGGAAGAGCTTGGTACGTTAGCGCTGATAATGGCCAGCGATATTATCTCGGTTCTCCGACTAACGCCTTCTCGGTTATGAGTTTAATAGGAAAGGGTATAAAGAATCAATATTTGAAAAAATTGCCTATTGGTCTTATTAATGGATCTCTAACTCAGGATAAAGATACTGATGGCGATAAATTACCGGATCGTTTAGAGGAGGGAATCGGGTCAAGTCAATTTATTGTTGATACTGATAAAGATGGCTTTAATGATTATGAAGAAATTGTTAATGGTTATGATCCTTATGGTAAAGGCAAGCTTATTACCGATAAAAAATTACTAAGCTCCAGTCTTGGCCATATTTATATTCAAGTGGAAACAAACGGTGAAGCTTGGTATGTTGAGCCAAAAACTAAAAAGCGTTATTATTTAGGACGTCCCTTGGAGGCTTTCGGGATTATGCGCCAATTCGGCGTTGGAATAACGAACGCAGACATAAACAAGATTCCGGTTGGCCAATTTACTCCAGCCCAGCTTGAGAAAATTACTAAGATGCTTGAAGAAAGAAAAAGAAAATTAGAAATGCAGAATAAATAAAAATTTATGAAGATTCTTATTGTTGACGACGACATTAATTCAACCGTTACTCTAAAAGCACTTTTAATGAGCCAGGATGGCTTGGAAATCGATATTGCTTATAACGGTCACGATGCTCTTGAAATGATGAGAAAGACCCCTTATAATCTTTTAATTTTAGACATTATGATGCCTGATTTTAGCGGCCTTGATGTCTGTCGAGAGATGAATAAGGATGACGCGATTAAATCTACTCCGATTATTCTTGCTTCCGCTCTGCCAATTTCCTCGCTCGAGCTTAAAGATATGCTTGATGAATTCCGCTCTTTAAGTGATATAAGAGGTATTGTTGAAAAGCCTTTTTCTTTAGACAACCTTTTAATAGAACTCGCCAAGATAAAATAACGAGTTCAAGTTTTTATAATTAAAAATATGAAAAAGATTATCATTATTTTGATAATGCTGGCCGGCGTTATCGCTGGTATTTTCTGGCTTAGCTGGAATCTAAGTCCGAAAACAGAGCTAAGTATAAAAAAAGCCCCTTTAGTGGTCGGTTATTCTCTTGGGGTTACCAGAGAAGAGCGCTGGTTGAAAGACAAGGATTTGTTTGTTGAAAAAGCTAATGAGCTTGGAGTTTCTGTTAATGTTATGATGACTGATCAGAATGTTGAAATGCAAATTTCTCAAATCAGAAACATGATTAGTCAGGGAGTTAAAGTCATTGTTATTGTTCCTTCTGATTTTCAAAAATTAGCGCCAGTTCTAAAAGAAGCAAAAGACGCTGGAATCAAAACTATCGCTTATGACAGATTGATTCAAGGGGAAGCCCTGGATCTTTATATTTCTTTTGATAACACGGCAGTTGGTAAAATGCAGGCTGAAGGCGTTTTGGCTATTGCTCCAACCGGTAAAATTGCTTATATTGGCGGTTCGCCAACCGACAATAATGCGTTTTTGTTAAAAGAAGGATCGATGTCGGTTTTGAAAGATAAGATTGCTAACGGAGAAATTGAATTGGTAGTTGATGCTTTTTGCGAGGATTGGAATCCGGATATTGCTTATAAAAACATTAAAACTTATCTTGATGCCGGCGGGAAACTTGACGGCGTTATTGCCGCTAATGACGGCACGGCTTTTGGAGTTATCGGCGCTTTAGGGGAAAAGGGCTTAGCCGGTAAAATTCCGGTCTCGGGACAAGACGCTGAACTTGCCGCTTGCCAAAGAATTGTGGCCGGGACTCAAGCTATGACTGTTTATAAGCCGATCAGGGCTCTGGCCCACAAAGCGGCGGAAATTGCCGTGGCAATGGCTAAGGGAGGGGAGCCTGAATCAAACAGCACAACTGACAACGGCTTTAAATTAGTGCCAACTTATTATATTGATCCGATATTGGTTAACAAGGATAATATGGATAGTACTGTCATTGCCGACAGATTCTATACTCGCGAACAGATTTACGGTGAATAATAAATTTTATTTAAATTAATATTTCTGGCATGGAAAGCTTAAGAGGGAAATTAGTGACATCCTTCATGGCCGTTATTGCGGTTCTGGTTATCGCCGGCGGTTCTTTTGTGATTGCCAACTTCATGATTATTAAGCGCTATGAAAATATCATGGATAACATGGTATCGGAATATGAGCTTATTTCCCGAACGGAAAATTTTGTTTTTTCTTTTAACAACTTGATAAAATACATCCGCGATCAAGATAGAATGGACGATTTTGTCACTTATCGTAAAGAATTACGAGATTTGCTTGACAAACTTGATAACTCTATTGATGATCAAAAAAGTTTTGCTGTTTATGTCGGCTTGCGCAATACTATCTCCGGCTTATTGATTGATGCGGAAAATGGTATTATTGCCATTTCTAGCGGACAGTATGCGGAAATAAATAAGTATTACGAATCGGTTAATACCAAGAAAATTTTTGTAAAGGAAAATACCAATATTTTGATTCTAACCCAATTGGAATATTTAGAGAATTTGCAAAAAGAAATTTTGGCCCTACAGCGCGTCATTCAATTTTTTTCTATCATTCTTTTTATTCTTATTACTTTGGCTTCAGTTTTTTATGCTGTTCGTTTTTCTAGTAATATAATTAAGCCACTCGGTAAATTAACGGGATTAGCTAAGACCATATCTAGCGGCAACCTTGATGCGCCGGTTTCACCGGATTTAATGAACGGCAATGATGAAATTTCCAGCTTGGCTTCTTCTTTTTCCAGAATGCTTTTTTATCTTAAAGATAATATCGCCAAACTTCAGGAATATAATAATGAAATAAAAGATTCTCGCAATAAAATCAGAATAGAGAAAAAAAAGTTGCAGCAATATCTTGACGTGGCTGGAGTTTTTGTCATAACTTTTGATTTGAATAATTTGGTTATAATGGTAAACCAAAAGGGTCAGGAAATCCTCGGTATTAGCGAGGAAGATGCGATTGGTCGAGATTGGATAGAGACTTATGTCAGCGAAAAAGACAGAGTTAAAACTAAGAGTTTTTTTAAATTTTTAGACGAAGATATTCCCGGAGCCGATACTTTAGAAAATACTATCGTCGGAGCTGATGGAAAAGATAAAAATATTGTTTGGCATTTTAGCGTTTTAAAGGATGAAAAAGGCGAGAGGCGCTCAATTCTTGGCACCGGTGTTGATGTCACAGAATTATCTCAGGCTAAAATAACAATTAGTCAATTAAAAGAGCTTGATCGCTTAAAGAATGAGGTTTTAAATATCGCCACGCATGAACTTAAAACACCGCTTATTTCTATTGTCGGCCTATCGGAAGTTATATCTAAGAATCCTAAGACAGTGCCGTCTGACTATTTGGAGTATATAAAAATAATCAACACAGAAGGGCAGAAATTGAATCGCTTAATCAAGGGCATGCTAACAGTCAGCCGTAATGAGCTCGGAAAGACTATTATTAATAAGGAAAATATTTTTTTGGATGAATTTTCTTCATCAATTATCACTTCTTTGGAAATGCTTACTAAGCGTAGTGATTCCAAGTTGCTCGTAAAAAATCAGGCCGGCAATAAGATGCTTTTTAGCGATCGGGAAAAGATTTCTCAAGTACTTTATAATTTTGTTGATAATGCCGTTAAATATGGCCCATCAAATCAGGAAATTGTTGTTTCTATAGATTTGCTGAATAATGATTTTGTTAAGATGTCCGTTAAAGGTGCTGGCAAGGGAATTGATAAAGATATGCAGAAGAAATTATTTTTGAAATTTTCCCAGCTAGAACCTTCTTTGTCTCGTTCTCAAGATGGCATAGGCCTTGGTCTTTATATCTGCAAACAAAATATTGAAGCTTTGGGCGGTCAAATCGGCGTAGAGAGTGAACCGGGGCAGGGAGCGACTTTTTTCTTTACATTGCCTCTTAAACAAGAAGATATTACAAATAAAAAATAAAAATATATGAGAATCCTTATTATTGATAATGATATTAGTACCGTTACTACGCTTAAGGCTCTTATTTTAACTAATGAGAAAATGGATATCGATACCGCTTTTGGCGGTAAAGAGGGTTTGGAAAAGATGGCTAAATATCCCGATTACGATGTTGTTTTATTGGATATCATGATGCCGGATGTCAGCGGTATGGATGTTTGTAAAACTATGGTGGCGGATTGGAAAATGAGAGAGATTCCCGTTCTTTTAATGTCATCCGCTTTACCGATACCGCCGGAAGAGTTCCATCAGTCATTGGAAAAGTTCAGCGCTTTGTCAGTTGTCAAAGGCGTGATAGAAAAACCTTTCGTTATTGTGGATTTGCTGGCTAAAATTCATGAAGTCTCTCGCAAACCTCTCTAAAACTAAATAAAATGTTCAGCATATTTTATAAAGATAAAAATAACCAAGATTTAAGCTTGGCCAATTCTTTCAGGCCGGGAGCCTGGCTTAGCTTGACAGAGCCGGATGAAAAAGAAATTGATCGTGCTGTCGATGTTTTGAAGGTTGAGAAAAGCTTATTAATAGATTCTCTTGATCAATATGAAATGCCGCGTTTGGAAATAGAAGATGAGGCAATGTATATTTATGTCAGAGTTCCGGAAAAAATTGGCGGCGATATTATTACCTTTCCTTTGTTGATAGTTATCGGAAAAAATTTTATTTTGACCGTAGCCAGTCGAAAAACTAATCTGTTTAATAAATTTATATCAGGCCGGGTCGTTTGCGATCCAACAGAGAGAGCCGATTTTATTTTAAAGATTTTTTTAGCTCTTAACGAAAAATATCATTTTTTCATGATTGATATTAATCGCCGTTTAAGAAGCATAAAACTGCGTTTGAAAAAAATTGACGTACAAGATATTATCCAATTTGTTGATTTTGAACAAGTTTTGAATGATTTTCTTTCTTCGCTTGTGCCCCTTGATTCAGTGTTTAAAAAAATCTTGGGCGGACGCCACATTCTCTTAAAAGAAGAAGAAAAAGACTTGGCAGAAGATGTCGTACTTGGTAATAGCCAGTTGATAGAACTTTCCAAATCTTATTTACGCTATGCGGTGAACATTAAAGACACTCACTCGAATATTGCTACCCATGAGCTTAATCGCGTTATTAAAGTGTTGACTGTCATGACAATTTTACTGACTTTGCCGAATATGGTTTTTAGTTTTTTTGGCATGAACGTTCCCTTGAATTTTGCTGGCGGTGAACATTCTTTCTTAGTTATCTTTTTCACCACTTTTTCTTTTATTGGCCTAATTTCTTGGCTGATAATAAAAAAACGCTGGCTTTAAGGCCGGCCAGTTGAGCGGAGAAGAAAATAGCCGATTTGAGCGTAATATATTTACGAGCAGAGATTATGATGGAAAATCCGGCTTTAACAAGCGAAAAAAATGACAACGAGCTCGTCGCGGACACACTTGTTGACCGCGGCGCTTTTTTGCATATTATCAGGCGCTATGAGAAGCCTTTGTCATTTTATATTAGGCGCTTAACTAATGTTGATGACGACGAAATTGAGGATATTTTGCAGGAGGTTTTTATTAAAGTTTATTTAAATTTGAACGACTTTAACAGTGAGTTAAAATTTTCTTCTTGGATTTATCGTATTGCTCATAACCATGTTATTAGCCATTATCGAAAAATAAAAGCTCGTCCCGAAGGCTATTCTTCCAGTATCGACGAGGAGGGCTTTAAAAATTTGACAGCCGGTATTGATTTAGAAATAAGCGCCGATACTTCTTTAACTAAAGAATCGATCGGGCGAATTTTATCGGCGCTTGATTCTAAATATCGTGAAATTTTAATTTTAAAATTTTTGGAAGAAAAAAATTATCAAGAAATATCGGATATTATAAAAAAACCAACCGGAACGGTCGCCTCAACAATTAATAGAGCTAAAGAAGCTTTCCGCAGGGAAATGGAAAAGCAGAAGATTAGATTTTAAATATATGGAGAAAAATAATTTTGCTGAAAATTTATTAAAAAAGATAAAAACTGAGAATATTACGCCTAGGCCGCGCTGGCATTTTTTGCTTAAGGATTATGTCGTTTGGATTTTTGGCGCCCTAACTCTGATTGTCGGTTCCTTGGCGATGTCGGTTATCATTTATTTATTGAAATATAATAATTGGGAAGGCGCTTTAATAAATGATGGCAGTCTCATATCATTTTTCCTAATTACTTTGCCGTATTTTTGGATATTATTTTTAGGCCTTTTCATTGCCGTTCTTTATTACAACATTAAGCACAGCAAAAAAGGTTATAGATATCCGGCAGTTTTTATTGTTATTTTTGCTTTTTTAGCCAGTGTTATTTTAGGTGAATTGTTTTTTCTTTTCGGTTTGGGCGAAAAAATAGACGATGTGCTCGGACGCAAAGCACCTTTATACGCTGAAATGTTCAATCCGCAGCTTGATTTTTGGTTTCAGCCCGATGAAGGACGCCTGGCCGGTTTAACCGTTATAAGCGATGGGAAAATGTCTGTTGTTGATCCGTCTGGAAAAATATGGGAAATTGCCACAACAAGTGAAACTTTAGAACGTAGTCCTCTATTACCGGGGCAGCCTGTCAATTTAAGCGGTCAAGTTTTAGAGGATGGAGTTTTTTCTGCTGATTTTATTAAAACGCCAAGACCCGGCCGCGCTTTTATGGAAAGACCCGGCCGCGCTTTCGGTCCCGGGGTTTGTCAGCCGAATGCTCCTTGCGATTTTCCCGGGCATAAGATGAAGGAAAGGCAAATTTTAAAAAATCTGGATAAAATTAAAGCGGAGAAAAATTAAAATTGAAAGAAAATATAATATTGAAGCGTATTATCTTGTAGCGGTCCATCCGTTACCTTGCAAGGGATAATACGCTTTTTATTTATAGCTAATAAT
>CAZREL010000013.1:0-20678 GCA_964599385.1 uncultured Gammaproteobacteria bacterium | reverse complement strand
GTTTTTAAATAACGAAATTAAAAACGGATAAATGGATATATCCGTTTCTAAAAACACCGTATTACTTTTTTCTTTTCTTGTCAACCTCTTATAGCCGAAGCCACGGCCGGAACAACTGATTTATCAAATGGATCAGGCAAAATTCTCTCAATTTCCGGTTCTAAAACAAGGGCTGACAGATTTTCCGCCGCCTTAACAAGCATTTCCTCGCTAATATTTTTTACTTTATTATCAAGCGCGCCGCGAAAAACACCCGGGAAAATTAAGACATTATTAATTTGATTGGCAAAATCACTGCGGCCGGTGGCAACAATAAAGGCGCCGGCTTTTTTTGCTTCATCGGGCATAATTTCCGGAACCGGATTGGCGAGCGCAAAGATTATCGGCTTAGCGGCCATATTTTTTATCATTGCCGCTTCCAAAATTCCCGGAGCGGAAACGCCTATAAAAACATCCGCGCCAATCAAAGCTTCCTCTAAGCCGCCTTTAACATGGCGCGGATTGGTTAAACCGGCCAAAGCCTTTTTTGCTTCATTTAAATTCTCTCTCCCCGTATAAATCGCTCCTTCCCTATCAACGGAAATAATATCTTGAAAACCATAAATTAAAAGCAATTTAGCAATCGCATCGCCGGCCGCTCCGGCGCCATTAACAACAATCTTTGTTTCTTCTTTTTTAAGTCCTGCAAGCTTAATCGAATTAATCAGGGCCGCCAGAACGACAGTCGCCGTGCCATGCTGATCATCATGCATAACCGGAATATCAAGTTCAGCTTTAAGACGCGCTTCAATTTCAAAACAACGCGGAGCAGAAATATCTTCCAAATTAATGCCGCCAAAAACCGGTGCCAATTGTTTAGCCGTTTTAATTATTTCTTCCGTATCCTGCGTATCTAAACAAATGGGAAAAGCATCTACATCAGCAAACTCTTTAAACAAAGCACATTTACCTTCCATCACCGGAATGGCTGCTTCCGGACCAAGATTACCGAGCCCCAAAATCGCGCTCCCATCGCTTAAAACGGCAATCGTATTGCCTTTTAAAGTATGAGTCGTAGCCGCTGTTTTATCTTTGGCAATCAAGCGGCAAACCTCGGCCACACCCGGAGTATAAGCTAAAGAAAGCACCGCTTTATCGACAAGCGGCACTTTTAACTTTAATTCTATTTTACCTTTGTGTTTCAAATGAAAGCGCAAAGACTCTTCATATATATCAGACATATTTTTTATTGAAAAATAATTTAATAACTTCAATGGCAACAATATTAACAAGAGCAATGGAGAAAATAAGCACCCAGGCTTCCGGCGCCAAAGCCTCTGTCTTTAAAAATCGGCCTAAAGGCGCAACATATATCGCAGCCAGCATCAATAAAAAGCCAATAGCAACCGCCGAAAAAAGATAGGGATTGCGCCACTGCTTAATCTTATGAATAGGCAGGGCAAAGCTGCGCAAACTAAACACGGCCAGCAAGGACTTGGTAATTAGAATAGAAAAGAATAAGGTGCGCAAATAATCAATACTCCAGCCCAGAACTTCTATATTACGGAAGAAATACCAGAAGAGCAAGAAAAGGGCGGTGTCTCTTATTAAACCGAGCCAGATAATGATAATTTTCATTTCTCGGTTAAACACTGATGTGGTACGGCTAATTGGTTTTCTGTCCATTATGCCATCATCGCCTTCTTCAAAAGCCAAAGAAAAATTAGGTAAACCATCATTCATGATATTTATCCAAAGAATTTGTGTTGGCAAAAGAGCTAAAGGTATGCCGGCAATAATTGAACCGGCAATCAAAATTATCTCTGAAAAAGAATCGGAAATAAGATAGGTTAGAGATTTCCGGATATTATCAAAAATTACTCTGCCCTGCTTAATCGCGCTGACAATAACACTAAAATTATCATCCAGTAAAACCATATCGGCTGTCTCCTTGGCAACCTCGGTTCCCGATCCGAGACAAATGCCGATATCAGCCGCTTTCAAAGCCGGCGAATCATTCAAGCCATCGCCGGTCATCGCCACGACCTCGCCATTGGCCCGCAAAGCCTCAACGATTCTAATTTTATGATTCGGATTAACTCTGGCAAAAACCGAAACGGCCTTAACTTTATCAAGCAAGTCCAAATCGCTAAGACGATCAATTTCGGCGCCGTCTATAACTCCGCCCCGCAAATCAAAACCGAGTTCGGCCGCAATTGAGGCAGCCGTATTTCTATGATCTCCCGTAATAATAATCGGTCGAATGCCGGCACGACGGCATAAAGCGATTGTTTGAGTGGCTTCCTTTCGCAAAGGATCTTTAAAAGAAACTAAAGAAACAAAAATCATTTCTTTGTTTATCGTTTCCCATTCCTTATTTTCGCTGTTTATATCGAAAGGTATTTTTGATAAATCGCGATAAGATAGAGCGATCACACGCAAGCCGCCTGATGTTAACTTATCGTATTCCAATAAAAATTCACTCCTCTTCTCATCAGTCATTTCTTTTGCACCATCCTTATCAACATAAAAAGATGCTTTATTTAAAACTATTTCACCCGCACCCTTTTCATATAAAACAAAAGCGTCCCCTTTTTTATGCAGGCTCAACATGTATTTTCTGGAACTCTTGAAAGGAAGTTCGGCTAAACGAGGTTCTTCAGCCAACAAATCCTCGCGTTTATATGATAATTTTAAACCTGCCTTCAAAAAAGAATTTTCAATGGCCGAACCGATGGCTTTACCGCTCTTATAATCGATAATGACATCGCTGCACAAAAGCCCGATACGATAGGCGAGCGGCGTAATTTCTGAAGAAGCGCTTAAACCGGAAAATTTCATTTTGCCCTCGGTTAAAGTCCCCGTTTTATCGGAACAAATAACCGTTATCGAGCCAAGTGTTTCCGCGGCCAATAATTTCCTGGTCAAGGCTTTACGCTTGGCAATCTGTTTGATTCCTATTGCCAAAATAACCGTCACCGCCATTGCCAAACCTTCCGGCACGGCCGCCACTGCTAAGGCGATGGCGGAAATTACGATCTCTAAAATCGGCAATCCATGATATAGGCCGATAAGTATTAGGGCCAAGCAAACAACCAAAGCCGCTAAACCAAGAAAACGAGAAACTTCAATCATTCTTTTTTGCAAAGGAGTCTCCCCGCTATCGGCCTTCTTAACCAACTCGGATATCCGGCCAATTTCAGTTTTAATGCCAATAGCCACAACAACCGCCAGACCGCGACCGCTTAATACATTGGTACCGGAATAAACCATGCTGCGCCTATCAGCTAAAATAGCTTTTTCATCGACCGCCTCAGTGCTTTTATAAATAGGCATCGATTCGCCGGTCAAACTGGCTTCATTTATTTCCAAATCAGTCGCTTCAATTAGCCTGGCATCGGCCGGAACAATGCTGCCGGCTTGCAAAACTATAATATCGCCAACAACAATCTCTGCGCTGGGAATCTCCTTTTTTTGCCCGCTCCGAATCACAACAGAATTTTTCTCGACTATTTTCCTAAGCTTTGCCAAAGCACTATTGGCTCTATCCTCCTGAAAAAAACCAATTAAAGCATTAACGAACACAGCCAAAAAAATAACTTGCGAATCAGCGACTTCACCAACGATCAAAGAAAGTCCTCCCGCAAGAATTAAAATATAAGTTAAAGGGTTTTTAAACTGCGATATAAAAATATTGAACCGGCGATAAGGCTTCTCTATCGCCAGAACATTAGTTTCGCCATTCTTTCTTCTTTGCCAAACGCCGTCCTTCGACAATCCTTCCGGATTGGCAGATAAGAAAGACAAGGCTTCATCAGCGCTTAGGCTATGCGCTTTTCCTGATATGTCAGTCATAAATTTAAATCTAAACTTTATTATATAATAACATAAAAAAATCCGATACGGAAAAAGAAAAAAAACCAAAAAAAATAATTGCCGAGGCAAAATCAATATGCTACAATACTCGATATATAGTTGACAATGTCTTTTTATGGCTGAAAATAAAAATAAACGCATACTAATAGCGGAAGACGACAAGCCAATCGCTAAAGCTTTAGAGTTGAAATTAAAGAACTCCGGTTTTGACGTGGTAACGGTTACTAATGGCGATGAAGCAATGGTTGAAACTGAAAAAGGCGGTTTTGATATGATTCTCCTTGATTTAATGATGCCTAAAAAAGACGGTTTTTCTTTTTTGGAAGAAGCGAAGAGTAAAGGCATTAAAACTCCGGTTATAATTCTCTCCAACTTAAGCCAAGAAGGCGACATGCAAAAAGCGAAAAAACTCGGCGCCTCCGACTATTTTGTCAAATCTAATACTCCTTTGATAGAAATAGTTTCGAACATAAAAAAAATCTTAGGATAAAAAATCAATGTCTATGCAAATAAGCAATCAAGATCTCGCCAAAATTCTTGTCGCGGGTAGTTATCTTGAACAAAGCGCGGCCGACGATGCCCTAAAAATCATTGAAGCCCGCAAATCCCAATTATTTGACTATTTGATTGAAAATGACTTACTAACCGCCGATTTAATCGGCCAGGCTATTGCTGAATCATATCAACTTCCCTACGCCGATCTTAATTCAAAAACTCCAAGCAAGGAGCAGATTTTGCGTTTGCCGGAAAAAATGGCCAAAGACAACCGTCTGGTTCTTTTTGATGAAAACGAAAAAGAAATCATAATTACCAGCGATGAAAAAGATGCGAGCGCCAAAAAATCGGAATTAGCATCTTTATTCCCGGGAAAAAGCATTAAATTCTCTTTTTCTCTAGGCACTGATATCAACAATTGTCTTTTAGCCTACCGCAAAACTTTGGAAACAAGATTTAGTAAAATTATCGCCGAACAACATCGCGTTGCTCCGGAAATTATTGAAGAAATACTATCTGATGCCGTTAATTTTAAAGCCTCGGATATCCACTTCGAACCGCAAGGACCGGAGGTCGTTATTCGTTTCCGCGTTGACGGCGTTTTGCAAGAAGCCGGACGCATACCGAAAGAATATTATGAAAATATCGTTAACCGCTTAAAGATTCAGGCCAGGCTTCGCATCGACGATCATTTCTCGGCTCAAGACGGCGCTATCCGCTTTAAACATGGGGAAAGAAATATTGATGCCCGCTTATCACTTGTTCCGACTCTCGACGGAGAAACTATTGTTTTAAGACTTTTAGCGGATTACATGAAAGGTTTCGCTTTAAGCGATTTAGGATTATCACCGAGCAATCAGGATTCCTTAGAAAAATCCTCCAAACGACCCTTTGGCATGATTTTAGTTACCGGTCCGACCGGCAGCGGAAAAACCACTACTCTCTATGCTATTTTAAAAGCCATCAATAATCCTCAAATTAATATCACAACAATTGAAGATCCGGTTGAATTCCGCATTCAAGGCGCCAATCAGATCCAAGTTAACACTCAAACGGATTTAACCTTTGCCAAAGGTTTGCGTTCTATTGTCCGCCAAGATCCAAACATAATTTTAGTCGGAGAAATTCGTGATCGCGAAACGGCGGAAATTAGCGTTAATGCCGCTTTAACCGGGCATCTGCTTCTCTCAACTTTCCACGCCAATGACGCCGCAACCTCAATTCCCCGCTTAATCGACATGGGTGTTGAACCTTTTCTTTTGGCGTCAACGCTGGAACTTGTTATCGCTCAGCGCTTGGTTCGAGTCATTTGCGAATCATGCCGACACTCCAAAAACATGAGCTTGAAAGAAATAAACAATATCCTGCCGAATGCCGAAAAATATTTCCCGAATGACAATATAACATTGTACGAAGGCAAGGGCTGCCCGGCTTGCTCCGGAACGGGCTTTAAAGGACGAATCGGCATTTTTGAATTCATAAAAACCAGTCCGGAAATGCAAGCCTTAATCCTAAAAAATCCTTCCAGTCGAGAAATTTGGGAACTGGCCAGATCGCAAGGTTCGACATCTCTTTTCGAAGACGGCCTGGAAAAAGTTAAAAGCGGCCTGACAACTTTGGAAGAACTTTTAAGAATCGCCAATCCACCCAGAGAAATAATCAAACCGGAAATATTTACCGAAGAAAAAGTAACGGCTCCTATTAAAAAGAAGAAAACATCATATGCTCTTAAACCTAAAAAGACCGGCGGAAAAAAAGATAAATCCTGAAGAAAAAGCAGAGGGTAAAATCTGTTGTCCGGCCTTTGGCATAAAAAAAGAAAAAGAAGCTTTTATCGAAAATTTAACGCTTCTTTTATCATCCGGACTAAACGCCTCTTCGACAATAAGATCGATCGAAGAAGAAATAAAATCGAAAAGACTGAAAAAAATCATCCACGTAATAGGCGAAGATATAGAAAACGGCTTCCCTCTTTGGCGCGCTCTAAGCCGTACCGATATTTTCAATGCTTCATCTATCGCCCTAATAAGGGTCGGCGAAGAGAGCGGGCGCTTAACGGAAAATCTAAAAATAGTCGCCAAACAAGCGGAAAAGAATAAAAGCTTCAACTCAAAATTAAAATCGGCTTTAATGTACCCGATTTTTGTTTTGGTCTTAGCCTCTGTTATCGCCATCGGAATCGCCTGGTTTATCTTGCCGCGCCTCGCCAAAATCTTTAACGGCATGGATGTTGAACTGCCGGGTATTACTAAAATGATGATCAATGTAGGCGTTTTCCTGGAAGAAAAGGGTTTAATTGCCGTACCGATTGCCATAGTGCTGATTGGCGTAATCGCCTTCTTTGTCTTCATTTATAAAAAAACTAAGTTTATCGGACAAGCTATTATCCTGATAATCCCGGGCATCAAACAACTTTTAGTGGAGCTGGAAATTGCACGTTTTTCATATTTGATAGGAACACTGCTTGAAGCCGGCCTGCCGATTGGCAATGTCCTTGAATCACTCACCATGGAAGGTTCAAATGGCTTAAACAAATACCAAAAATTTTACGATTTTTTAAAAAAGAGCATTGACGAAGGTAATTCTTTCCAAAAAACTTTTTCTTCTTATCCAAAAACCAATAAACTATTTCCGCGCGCTATCCAGCAAATGATTATCGCCGGCGAACAATCAGGCAAACTCTCGGAAATTCTTATTAAAATCAGCCAGAATTATACGGAAAAAACTGAAACGACCACAAAAAATTTAATGGTTATCCTTGAACCGTTAATGTTAATTATCGTCTGGATAGCGGTAGTTTTTGTTGCTCTTTCAATTATCCTCCCAATTTACAGCTTAGTCGGTAATTTTAGCTACTAAAAACATGGCCAAGCGCGCTTTCAGTCTTTTGGAAATACTTTTAGTGGTCGCTATCATCACTATTTTAGCCGGAATATTCGCTCCGGCCTTTAGCAGTCTCTTTTATCGCAGCAATCTGGATATTGCTACAGAAAAAGTTAAAACAAATCTTTACCGCGCCCAAACGATGGCGCAAGCCTCTAAAAACGATAGCAGCTGGGGGGTTTATTTGGCTCCGAATTTATCGGTCATATTTTCAGGCAACAGTTACGCAACCAGAGACACTGCCCGAGATGAAATAAGCGAATTATCTGGCAATATCTCTTTCAGCGGAGCAAACGAGATTGTTTTCCAAAAAGCCACTCTTAAACCGCAAACGGAGGCGACAATCAATATAAACCAAGATAGTGAAAGCAGAACTATCAATATCAATAGCTATGGCCTTATATATTAAGAAAAAAGCTTTTGCCGCTGTCGATGTAATTTTAGGCGCTTCTCTTTTTGCGTTAGTGGCCGCTTTTGCCATACCGGCTTATTTATACGGACAAGAAGCTGTAATGCTTGACGGCAAAAGACAGAAAGCGATCAGCTATGCCGAAGCCGGCCTGGAAGCTGTCCGCAATATCCGCGATAATAATTTTTATGAACTAACACCTGGCACATACGGGCTATCAGAATCATCCGGATTTTGGGCTTTAAGCGGCTCAAGCGACGCCAATGGTGAATTTACCAGAAGAATAATTATTGAAAGTTTAAATACTGATAAAATAATTGCCAAAGCGAACGTTACCTGGAAACAAAATTCGCAAAGAGACGGTGATATAACTTTGGAAACAAGGCTTAGTAATTTTGCCAAGGAACAAACAGCCGGCGGAACGGCTACTTATGCCATCAATATAGACAACGACTGGTTGACCGGTTATTGTGCCACGGTCACAGTCAGCTCAACCAGCACCACGCCGATTGAATGGAACGTTGACGTCGATTTAAGCCAGCCTCCATATCAAGGCATTCCATATAATGTTTGGAACGCCGCCTGGACTTTTAACGAACCGATATTAAACGCTTCCGGTGCAGAATTTAACAAGACAGTCTCTGACGGCAATAATGCGCAATTCGGTTATTGTGCCAATCGTCCCTCTATTCCAATTTCAGTTATCGCCAGTGCCTCCAACCCAAATGATAATGGCAGCAAAGCCGGGCCGACAACCGCCATAACACCGCCAAGTGGGGTCATGACTGGCGATTTAATAGTAATTGCCGCCTCATACCGAGGCAATGCCACTATAAACATAGCAAACACCGGCGGGCAAAACTGGACGGCCTTTGATCAAGCCGCTAGCGGCAGCACTTTAAGATCAAGGATATTTTTTACCGTCTTTAATGGCACTTGGTCCGGCATCCCCAGCGTAACTGTTAACTCCGGGACACTCGGCTTAACGGGCGTTATGCATGTTTTTAGAAATACCGACCCCTACAACCCAATCGATACTTGGCAATCATCCGGAACTTTCAATTCACCCAGCAATCCAAGAAACGTCACTATAAACGGAATTAATACAAGCTCAGACGGAGCCATGGTCTTAGCTTTCTGGTTTACGGCCGATGACAATTCCTGGGCGATTCAAAATCTTGATTGGGATAATATCGGCTTAAACCAATACCGCAACTTGCAAGGCAGTGACAGTTCAATCTCTTCTGCCTACAAAACGATCGAGACGAGTGGAGCAAGCGGCAATGTCACAAATCGTCAAACTGCTAACGGCGGCGATGCCGGAACCTGGCATATATTTAGCATTAGAAAAAGATGAAATTAAGAAAAGTGAAAAAAAATCAGGCCTTTACTTTAGTGGAAACGATGCTCTATGTCGCCGTTTTGAGTATTTGCTTAACGGCTATGTCCGGTTTTATTGATATGGTTAACGCCGCCAAAACCAAAAATCGCATAGTTTTAAACATTGAGAGACAGGGAGAAAATATAACCGAGATAATAACATCTGCCATTAGAAATTCCAGCGGAATAATAAGTCCGTCGGTTGGAGCGACAAGCGCCGCATTATCGCTATCATTTAATGAAGCCGCCAAAAATCCAACCGTCTTTAGTTTAAATGGAGGAATAATATATATAAAAGAAGGCAGCGGTTCAAACACGGCTTTAAGCGATCCGTCTTTACAGGCGGAAAACCTGTCTTTTAAAAACTTGTCGCGCAACGGCACGCCCGGTAACATAAAGTTTTCTTTCTCATTAAGATCGCAGGAAGAAGGCCGCGCCGAATTTTCCTACCGCCAAGATTTCTTCGGAGGAAGCAGTCGGCGCTATTAAAAGCTATCTTTGAATTATGAAAGAGGTTATCAAATCAAAACAAAACGGCTATATCATGATTATGATGGTTTTGGCTATCAGCGCTATTTCTGTAGCGGCGGCCATTTCTTTAATCGATAGCGGAATCAGTTCAACGCAGAATAGCGGAGAGATGTTTAATTTAGCCAGAGCAAAACAATATGCCGCAGCCTGCCTGGAAGAATCATTGCAGAATATCCGCGACAATAACGATTATTCCGGAACATTAAATTTATCTTTCACAGAAGGCGGCTGCACGGCAACCACAAACAGATTATCAGCCTCAAGTTTTACCATCCAATCAAGCGGATTATCTTTATCGGCAAATGCAAATTTATCAGCAACAATAAACCAGACATCTCCAAAAATCACTATTTCCGCTTGGCAAGAAAATTAGGTTTTCAGGGTAAATTCTCTTCCCTGGCAAAACAAAAAATGCTATAATTAACGAGTAATTATAAATTAACAAAAACGGCTTTTTTATAAGCCGAACAAAAACTATGAAAAACACAAAAAAAGGTTTTACTTTGCTGGAAATTCTTTTGGTCGTAGCCGCTATCGCCATTTTGGCCGGTATCGTTATTTTGGCCATTAATCCTTCCAAGCAGCTTGGCGATACCAAAAATGCCGCCAGAAAAGCTGATGTTAACACCATCTTAAACGCTGTTTATCAATATTCAATCGATAACAATGGCACCACCCCAAGCACCATCACCTCTTCAAGCACCGAAATCTGCGCCACTTCAACTTGCAGCGGCTTAATTGATTTAACCGCTTTAACAACCAACGAAAAGTATTTGACTGCCATCCCGGTCGATCCAGCCGGCGGAGTTAGCGCCAATGGCGCCGGATATGCTATCTCCAAATCAGCTAACGGACGTATCACTGTCAGCGCCCTTAAAGCTGAACAAGGTGCTACTATCAGCGCAACCAGATAGTCAACGAAAAAACAAAAAACTGTAGAAAATCGGCTCCTTTGGATTAAAATTCTCTGGAGCCGATTTATTTAAGCGGTAGCAAAGGCTCATCCGATGGCAAAAAAAAGCATAAAAAATAAAATACTCTTTAATGTTTCAATCGTCGTTTTAATCGGCGGTCTTTTGACGTCAGCCGGAACCGCCTTAATTTCTTACCAAAGAGAGCTGGAAAACACCGCTACTCATTTAAGCCATGAAACAAAATTAAGAACCAATAAAGTGGAGGCATTTTTAGGCAATTCGATATCTTTGGCTTCAAGTCTGTCAAAAGAAGATTTTGTGTTATCATTTTTTGAAAATCAAAATAACCAAAAAAACCTTAAAAATGATTTAGAAAGATTCCGTTTAAAAAATGGCTTATCAGGCGCCTACATCAGCAACACGAGCGGCATTATTATCGGAACAACAGAAAGCGAAATAAGCGGGCAAGATTTTAAAAATTACTCATTTTTCCAAAAAGCCATCAACGGTTATTCCGGTGTTGGCGCCCTATACGACAACACCAAAAAACGAACCGACCTTATGATAGCCGAAGCTATCAGAAACGATAATAATCAAATAATCGGCACAGCTATCATTAAAATCTCCGCCCCCAGGATAAACTATTTGCTTGAAGAAAATGCCGATGACCAGGCAATAGACATGTTAAGCGACGAAAATGGCATTGTGGTTGCCTCAAACGACGCTAAACGTATCAATAAAAGCTTGGGGCAGCTTAACGAAAAAATAAGCAGCCGCCTAACAACTGAAAATAATTTCCCCGGTTTAGTTATAGAAAGTCTCGGACTGGAAAGCATAGAGTCCGATATCGGCGGCCAAAAAATTGGCGACAACGGCAAAATATATCAAAACAAGGGCGCGGAATATATTTTCAATATTAACAAAATAGGCAACACCCCTCTCTATTTCATATCGGAAAAAAACATCAATGTCATAAAAGAGACGGCTAACCGCTTAGCCTTTGTTCTTTTCTTGCCGACAAGCGCCACAATCATCATAATTATCATTCTAATATACTTTTTGGTTCTAAAAACTTTGGAACCGATTGATGTCCTAAAAAATGAAGCAACCCAAATCGGTTTAGGCAATTTCAATCAAACTAAAGCGCTAAACACGGGCGATGAACTTGAAGATTTGGAAAATATTTTAATCAAAACATCAACCCAGCTCAAAGATGCCTACGAAGAAATGGAAGATAAAGTCAGGCAAAGAACATTGGAAATAGAAAACAAAAATAAACAAGCGGAAAAAGCCAATTTAGCCATGATAAACATCATGGAAGATATTGAGAAAGAAAAAGAAAAAGTTTCATCACTCGCTAAGGATTTAGAAAAGTTCAAATTAGCCCTCGACAACACCAGCGAACAGGTTCTTCTGGCTGATAAAACCGGGGCCATTCTTTACGCCAACAAAGGCATGGAAAATCTAACCGGCTATAAAATAAAAGAAGTTATAGGCAAAAAAACAGCCGATCTCTGGCGCATAGTTAAAGACGAGAAAGCGGAAGCAAAAATGTGGAGCGATATACTGAATAAAAAAAGGGCGATAACCAGAGAAATGCCAAGTCGCCGCAAGGACGGTCAAGAATATACAACCATGTCCATGATATCTCCGATTCTCGATGAAAACGGCAATGTCGAATTTATAATCAGCATCTCCCATGATATAACCAAGGAAAAAGAAATAGACAGAGCAAAAACAGAATTCGTTTCTCTGGCTTCGCATCAACTTAGAACACCTCTTTCCAGCGTTAACTGGTACTCGGAAATGCTTCTCTCCGGCGATGCCGGCCCGCTTAACGAGGACCAAAAATCATTTGTCGGCGAAATATACAAAGGCAACCAGCGCATGGTTGATTTGGTTAATTCCCTGCTCGACGTTTCCCGTCTTGAACTGGGAACATTCACCATTGCTCCGGAGATAATAGACATCTGCGAACCGGCCAAAAGCGTTATCAATGAATTGAAGCCCGGTATTAGCAATAAAAAAATAAAATTGGAAATGAGCTGCAATGGAGATTTGCCGCAGATTAAAGCCGATCCGAAATTAATAAGAATCGTTTTCCAAAACCTTCTATCAAACGCCGTAAAATATACCCCGGAAGGCGGAAAAGTCTCACTAAAAATAGAAAAGGAAGATAAAAATTTATTGATCACCGTTAGCGATAACGGTTATGGCATACCGAGGAATCAGCACGAGAAGGTTTTTCAAAAACTATTCCGCGCCGACAACGTTAAAGCCAAAGACACCGAAGGCACCGGGCTTGGATTATACATAATAAAATCAATTCTAAACGCTTCCGGCGGAGAAATAAAATTTGAATCAGAAGAAGATAAAGGAACAACTTTCTTCGTCCGGCTCCCTTTACAAGGCATGGCCGCCAAAAAAGGCGATAAAGTTCTTGGAGAATAAAAATAATCATTAAAAATATGGAAAAAGAAAAAAAAATAAACATTTTAGTGGTAGAAGATGAATTACCCCTGCTTGAAGCGATCAGAACCAAGCTCTCTCATAGCGGTTTTGAAGTTGTCACCGCCAGAACAGCCGAACAAGCTTATGGCTATCTGGAAGATGTTGAAATAAAAGTTGTCTGGCTCGACCACTATCTGCTTGGCAAAGAAAGCGGCTTAGACATTGTGTCATTTATAAAAACAAACGAAAAGTACAAGCACTTGCCGATTTTTGTAGTCTCAAACACGGCCAGTTCTGATAAAGTACAAAGTTATATCAATTTCGGCATCAATAAATATTACATAAAATCAAACTATCGACTCGATAAAATCATAGATGATATAAAAGCCTATTTAAAAAAACCGGAGTAAAGCTCCGGTTTTTTGAATCGATATCTTAAAAATTATTTATCAGCAACTTCTTTTATTCTGGCGATTTCGCTTTTTAATTCAACCATTTTCATTTCCCGGTCAAGCATCAAGGCATTCATTTTTTCAACTTTATTCTTCTGTTCTTCGAGCTCTTTGTCTTTTTTCTTTTTTAAACTAATGTCATCAAATAAAACAACGGTCATTTTTTCACCATCCATTTCAAAAAAACTAAAAGAAGATTCAATAACGATTTCTTCCGATTGGCGGTCCAGAACAAATTCAACTTTTCTTTTAACATATGAATCTGCCCGGGAAAAATCAAAACTCTTTAATTCTTTACCGCTAATTTGCTCAACCGATTTTTTAAATTTTAAGATATCGGATATCTTTTTTCCGGAGGCTTCTTTAGAGCTCAGACCGAACATGGCGTTGCAAGCGTGATTCCAAAATACAATCTTCTGATTGGAATCAAAAGCGATTAGCGAGCTGGGGATAGAGTCAATGATGGCCTTAGTTTGCAAGCTACTGCCAACAACACATTTATCGGCCTATTGTTTCCTTTTCAGCACTAAAATAACCAGAACAAGCAAAAGATAAATAGCGAAAGAAACGCCAAAAATCAACAATCTTGATTTTAATAAATATTTTTGAAAATAAGAATAATCAACATCAACCCCTAAAGCGGCTATTATAACGCCATCGCGATCGAAAACCGGCGTGAATTCGGAAAAATAAGTGCCGTATTCATCGTTATAAACATCGGTAAATGACGCTTCCTTGGCACTAAAAACATGATGCAAATCAATCGGTGCCTCCCTATACAAGGAACCGGGCACAACATAGCCTATTTCACCAAAAGGAGTTGATTCGACTAAAAAATAAATTTCCGAACCTTTTCTATCAAGTAAATATATAGCACCAACCCCGCGCGGTAAAAACAGATTTCCCAAACCCTCAAGTTCTTCCTTTAATCTTTTAACATCTTGGCTCTCTATAAAATTTTCCAAATCAAGGGACTCGGCAGCGCTACGGATATGTGTCGGATTTAAAGCCGCCAAAGTGATATCGGTTGCCCAACTGATTTCGGATTTGAATCTTTTCAAAATCGGGTCCTTAACAATTAAAATAGCGGCTGAAGTAATGACAACAAAGATTATGGTTATAATTGTCAGCATCAGCCAGTGTTTACCAAAAACACTTTTGTTAATATTCATAAAATTATCAAGAACCCCAACTAAATAAAATAAATCACAAAACTAAGAATGATAAGAGGCGTGATGGGCAAAACAACCTTTTGAAAAGGAAAATAAACTTTTCCGCCGTTTTTTTTCTTTAAAATGTCCGATAACTCCGCTCCAGCCCAAAAAGCTGCCGCGCCCGACAAAAAGCCTAATAACAATTTGTCGGCTTCCGGTGAAAATATATTCCAAGAACCGACAACCAAGTCGGAATAATGAAAAGGAATCATCATTAAGATAAAGAACAAAATTATAATACTTACATCACGCCCCCTGAAATTAAACTTTTTCTTATCGCAGAAATTAATCGTCCAGGCAATCATAGAAACGGTTAAACCGCCTATCCATAGACCGGAAATGGCGTCGTCAATTCCTAAATAACGGGAAAATCCGAGACCGGAAGCAACCGCAACGGTGCAAATCGGGCAAACCGCCGAAGCTTTAGGGGCAAAAACAAAACTTAAACCTAAAACGGATAAAGCACTTAAAAAATATTTCTTCATAATTTTGAGGAAAAATAATCAATAATATCCTTATCGCCAATCAAACACCGGCCACTATCAAACAAAAACGGCACGCCAATATTATCGGACGGCAGGCCGCAAATTTCGGCTTTTTTCTGCAGTTCAAGCGCATTGGCTCGGTTGTTATAAACTTCTTTATCGACAAAAGCAATCTTTTCTTTAATTTTATTCTCTTCCACATAAGCATCAACTATTTTGCAATGGGGACAGGTGTCGCCGTAAAAAAGAACAATACCGTTTGAGGATTCTTCTTGTTTTGCCTCATCTTTAGCCGAGGAAATTATCATCAACGACGACAAGAGAATAAATACTCCGGCCGCTATAACTATTTTTTTATTCATAATATTTATTTAATGCCATTAAAACAGGCGATGCCCTGTTATTATAGCAAAAAACGGCTCTTTGCCCAACTATACCTTAAAACGGGCAAAAACTTTCTTATAAGTTTCCGTGGTGATTAGATAAATAAAACTTATACCGATAATAAGGAACAAATGGACCGGCTTAGGGCTAACAAAAGAAAATATTTCCCTACCCCAATAAAACATCGGGATGGCAATGGAAACAAGCACTGCTCCCAAAGAAAGATAAAGCAGCGGCTTGCTCGGGCGCTTGGCTTTAAAGATTGATTTGCGGCTTCTAATGGAGAAGATAAAAATGAGCTCGGTCAAGCTGCTGGCAATAAACCAGTTTGTGTGCAAGACTTCCGGCGAAATGCGGTTAAACAGAGCAAAGAAAACAAAATCAAAAAATGTACTAATAACACCGAGCGACATTGCGGAAATTATGATTTCTTTGGTGTCGTAAGAACGAGGTCGTGCCAGCTCTTCATCATCAACGTTATCGCCGGCAATGGCAATCATTGGAAAATCGGAAATTAAATTCAAAAGCAAAATCTGCAACGGCAACATCGGCAAATAAGGAATTAAAAGCGAAGCCAGGGCAACGGCATAAAAATTACCGAAATTTGAAGCCAAAGTCGCTTTAATATATTTTAAGCCGTTAACAAAAATAACTCTCCCTTGTTTAACGCCTTCGATAATTATATTTAAATCATTCTCCAAAAGAATGATATCGGCCGATTCTCTGGCAATATCCGAAGCATTATTAACCGCCAAAGAAACACTGGCCGCTTTAAGCGCCGGGGCATCATTAATCCCGTCGCCGAGATAAGCGACATTATATTTATCTTCCAAAATACTGATTAATTCATGTTTTTTAGCCGGACTGAAACGGGCAAAAACCTTATATTTATCAATAGCCGCCTTTTTTTCCTCATCACTTAATTCAGAAAAGTCTCTCTCGCTTAAAACTTCGCCGATCCCGGAACAAAGTCCGATTTCCGAGGAAATAGCGGCGGCAACTTCCGGGCCATCACCGGTAATAATTTTTATACCCAAACCGAGTTCAGCCGCTTTTTTAACCGCCGAATAAGCGCTATCTTTTATCGGATCGGCAAAAGAAATGAGACCTAAAAAATTTAAATCTTTTTCCTCTTGGCGAAAGGATGAACAAAAATTATCAAAATCCAGATTTCTAATCATTTTTTCAGCAACAGCCAAAACACGACGACCAAGCTTCCCTTCTTGTTCCGCCCAAGCTTGAACGGCCTTCAAATCAACTTCGGGACACATCGGCGCAATAACCTCCCAGGCACCGCGAACAACAAATAAAGCCTCGCCATCTTTTTCAGCCAGAATATTATTGCGTTTAAAATTTGGATCAAAAGGCGAATTAAATAAAATATGATAGCTTTCTTTTTCTTCCGAAGAAGCTGCGGCCTCAAGCTTAATAGCTTCATCAAAAGGATCGCGATTTTCCGTTGCTAAAGCTGATGCCAGAAAAGCCTTAAAAACCAAATTAGCCTCATTGTCGGAAAAAGCTTTTCGTCCGGCAACACTCATTCTCCCTTCGGTTAAGGTCCCGGTTTTGTCTGAACAAAGTATTTCGATATTACCCAAATCTTCTATAGCTGATAAGCGCTTAACTACAACCTTGTTTTTCGCCAAAATAGCCGCCCCCTTTGAAAACGAGAAGGTCATCACTAAAGGCAAGGCTTCGGGAATAACGCCGATTGCAAGAGCAATGGCAAAAATAGTCAGTTCCAGCCAATTTGTTTCCGGTCCTTTGATAACGGCATTCAAAATTAAAACGGAAACCAGAGTCACAATCACCAACTTTAAAATAAAAGATGAGAGCTTGCTGATTCCGGCCTCAAAGCCGCCGACTTTTTTAGTCCCGCTCATAAGAGAGGCGATTTTCCCGAATTCAGTTTTATCGCCAATAGAAATAACAATTGCTTTAGCCTTCCCGCTTGTCACGCTGGTGCCGGCAAAAACAATATTTTCCGCTTTGTTAATTGAACAGGCCTCCTCAAGCAATCTTTCGCCTTGCTTGGAGACCGCAAGCGCCTCGCCGGTCAAAGAAGATTCGTCAACGCTAAAATTTTGCACCTCCAGCAAACGCATATCGGCGCCGATTTTATCGCCATTTTCCAAAAAAACAATGTCGCCCGGCAAAAGTTCTTCGCTGGGGATTTCCTGATCACGACCGGAACGAACAACCAAGCTTTTCCAACTAATGAGTTTGGAAAGCATTTGCACCGTCTTTTCAGAACGGAATTCCTGAAAAAACCCGAGCAAAGTGTTAATTAAAATAAACAGGAAGATCATCAAGGCTTCAATTGTTTCACCCAAGAAAAAAGATAAAGCGGAAGCAATAAGGAGCAAATATATAAAAGGCGATTTTAATTGACGGAAAAATATAGCCCAAGCGCTTAAATCGGTTTTTTTAATAACATTAAAACCATGTTTTGCCCTAAGAAACGGTAAATCTTTTTCAACTAAACCCTTTTCGGCATCGGACGAAAATTCTTTAAGCAAATCAAGCGGCTCGAAAATAGAATATTTCTGCCAGGACATAAAAATAATTTTAAAATTTATATCTATATTATAACACTAAATATTGGCTAAAATAAGCATTGACATTAATAGCTTTATATGATTAAATAACCAGATTACTTTAACAATTAAATATTAATAATTAACAAAATTTCTTGAAAAATGAAAGAGAACAAGAAAGTGCCGGAAAGTTTACGGCAAGACAAAGTGGCTATTATGCTTGAAAAAGCGGGTTTGAAAAGAATTCACCAAGGCAAAGTTCGCGACACTTATTCGTTGCCGGGCGGCGACATATTGGTCGTTGCCAGCGATAGAATTTCGATTTTCGACTTCGTGCTCAATGCCTGGATACCGCTTAAGGGAGAAATACTAACGGCCTTAACCCATTTTTGGGGGCAAAAGATTTTTTTCAATATCTGCAATCACTTAATTGAGTCAAGGCAAGATGACATTGAACATGCCAACGCCGCTATTGACTACCAAAAGGGGGTTCCCGCTTTAAAATCTTTGCCAATCGAACGTTGTTTGGTTGTTAAAGATATGCGAAACGGCCTGGTTCCATTTGAAATGATCTTTCGCCACCACATCGGCGGTAGCGTTTATGCTCAGTACCAAAAAACCGGCAAAGCCGGCGGACAGGTTATTCCAAGCAATTTGGCTAAATGGGCTTATCTTAAAAACCCGCTGTTTACGCCAAGTACAAAAGAGGAAGTCGGGCATGACGTGAATGTTGATGCCGATTACTTCTATCAAGGTATGGCCGATATGGGCAAAAAAGAAGAAGGTGTTTGGTCGGTTGAAACATTAAGCAAGACCTATAAAGCTGCCTACGCTTATGCCAAAGAAAAAGGCGTCTTAATATTAGACACCAAATTCGAATTCGCTCTCCGGCCGGAACACGGTATTATGGTCATCGACGAATTCCTGACTCCGGACTCATCCAGATTCGTATTGGAAGAAGAATGGAAAAAGGCAATGAAAGAAAAGCGCGATCCGGCTTTCTTGGACAAAGAACCGATCCGCGATTGGGGACGAACAGTCGAAACGCCATTTACCGACAAAGACGGCAATAAAATTGTTGGAATCAATAAATTAGACCCCGGCAATAAAAAACATGTGGCTTTTGTGCATAGTGTGACAGTGCCAAAAAACGTCATTGCCGAAGCGGAAAAAAGATATGCCTTCATATTCGAAACTTTAACCGGTTACAACTTGAAAGCTTATCAAAAAAAATTCATGCGGAAGTAAGAAATTTTAAAAGGACTAAAAAGAAAAAAGGGCGGGATTTTACAATCCTGCCCTGTTTTTTTGTTCTTTTTTTGAAATTAATGCGCCAAAGCGTGAGCTCTTTTAAGGCCGATTTTTTCGGCAGAGGTAAGAGGAATGATACTATCAATGAAATTTTCCGCCGCTTCAATGCAGCAGCGAAAAGTTTGATTGAAATTGGACCCGATACCAGTGACGATAATTTCGTCAGCGGTCACACTGGCGGCCCCAATAAAGTAATCGGCTTCGACCCGTACACCTTGCGATAACCGTTCGCGAGAAACAACGATAGATTGTTTTACAGCAACACAGCATGATTCTTCTTCTGCGCCAGCTCCGCATAAACACCGATCAACGTAGTCTTCGAGTCTTTGCTCAGCCCCCTCATCAGGGACATCTTCTCTGGCAAAATAGTTTCGTTCCGGATCAAATTCAATGAAATCTTCATCGAGAACGATGTCGGTGTCGAGACGACGACTACACAATTTACCGAGTTGTGCGTTCTTTTTGCTACGCGACTTCGGTGGTCTGGCAGCGAGCTCCATTTTGAAATTACGCGCACGTTCCGCTCTTTCTTCTTTTTTTGTTCTTGTCATGACAAAAATTTTTACAAGTTTTTAAAGATCTAGTTAACTATGGTTAAATTATATCACCTTTATGGCAAAATGTCAATATAACAAAAAGACCGTAATTTTATTAAAAAACGGTCTTTTTTAACTATAATAAAGAAAAATTATTTCTTTTTAGCAGCTTTTTTAGGAGCAGCTTTTTTCGGCTTTTCTTCTTTAACTGCTTTTGCAGTTTTAGCCTTAGCAGGCTTAGACTCTTCGGTCTTTTCTGCTTTTTCAATTAAAAGACTGAAAAGTTTATCCAATTTAGCGCTGATAACTTCAAGCTTTTCTTCTAAACGGCTATTATCAACTTTTGGAGCCTGATGTCTTTCCGCTGGAGCTTGTCTATCCATAGCGAATCTTGATGGTCTTTCGTTTCTTTCTTCCATTCTGTCGCCTCTTTCAGCAAAACAAGTGCTGCAGAAAACCGGCTTTTCGCCTGTCGGTCTAAAAGGAACTTCGCAAACTTTGCCACACTCAGCGCAGGTCGCTTTATGCATGCTTTTTGGGGCGCCATCTCTACCACCAAAACCACCGCGTCCTCTATCACCTCCGAAGCCGCCACGGCCTTTATCACGGCCACCAAAACCACCACGTCCGCCTCTGTCTCCGCCACCGAAACCGCCGCGACGAGGAGCGCCTTCTGTCCTAAAATTTTTCATAAATTTTAAATAAAATAATTCTTATTTACGAGTTAAATACTCAACAAGAAGCATATCATTAAAATATTATTTTGTCAATGAATTCGCAATAGTCCAATAGCTATAATTTAAGTTCGAATCCGATTACTAGCACTGTCTCTCTATTCGGT
>CAZREL010000012.1:0-20888 GCA_964599385.1 uncultured Gammaproteobacteria bacterium | reverse complement strand
GAAGTAAATATGGTTGGAAAAAAAATAGGCTCTGACATTCCCTTTGTTTTTTTGGAAAATTATAATATTGAAATTGCCAAAAAATTGGTAGCCGGCGCCGATTTATGGTTGAATAATCCGATTCCACCGCTTGAAGCTTCTGGAACAAGCGGCATGAAGGCGGCCCATAATGGCGTACCCCAGCTTAGCACGCTTGACGGTTGGTGGCCTGAGGGATATGTTAAAGATAAAACTGGCTGGGTTATTTCCGAAAACAATAATCAACACGATTTATACGATGTTTTAGAGAATAAAATTATTCCGATTTATTATGGCAACAGGAATGAGTATGCCGAGATTAGGCGCTATTGTATAAGTATTAATGCCGCCAAATTTAATACACAAAGAATGTTGAGAGAATATATTAAAAAAGCTTATCGGCTTGGAGGATTATTATGAAAAAGAAATTAATTAAGAATAATAAAAAATCAATTGTTTCTATTGTTAATAATTTTAACTTTTTAAGAAAGTTGATAAATTTTTGGACCGTATTTTATTTTTCGGTAATTATTTATGATTTTTTATTTACTTTACAGATAAGCAATCTTTTAGATATAACTTCCGCCGTTTATATCGGTGTCTTGGCGATATATGTTGGCGATAAGGAGTTCGAGCGCTGGTACAATAAACATCAAAGCCGACATCCCGGTGAAGTTTTTGTTGTCTTGTGGACTGTTTTGATTTTCTTTCTGATATTTTTTGGTGCAGTTTTAAAAAATAACCATTTTCTCCCTTCATCGATTGTTTCTTCTTACATTGCCGTTTTGACCATACTGGTTATTACCAGAAAATCAAAACAAATATATTTGGAGCGTCGCAGAAAATAAACAGTACTTAATAAAAAAACACCATCAATAGAGGGTGTTTTTTTGTGCCTTACTTTTATTTTATTAATTCCAAAACTTCATTTCTTTTTTCCTCCATCGTTTTTTGATCAATGGCTTCCAAATTCAATCTTATTTTTGCTTCAGTATTCGACCCTCTTACATTAAACCAGAAGTTTTGATAGGTTACGCTAACACCGTCCAGTTCGCTTATTTTGGCGTTACGATATTTCTCTTTAATTTTTTCAAACACCGCTTGTTTATCGGCGACAGTTTTATTTATTTCTCCGGAATGGAAATACTTTTTAAATGGTCTGACAAAATCAGCGGCGCTTAATCCCGATTCGGAAATAGCAATTAGCATTTTAATAATCATTATCTCCGGGTATTCAAAACAGCCGGCAACACCATTGAAGTAAAAATGGCCCGATGATTCTCCGGCAAAATAAATTCCTTCTTTTATCATCTGTTCCTTGATAAGCGAATGACCGACCCTGGTGACGACGGGCATTCCTCCCGCTTCTTCGATCATGTCAATCGTTATTTTTCCGGGCCTAACATCATAGCCGATTTTTGAACCGGGTTTATCGGCTAAGAAGAGTTTAGCCAATAAACCCCTGATTATTGCCGGATCGATGGTTTGAGCTTCATTGTCGACAAAAAATATTCTATCGCCGTCGCCGTCGGTTGCAATCCCTAAATCAGCTTTTTCTGCTCTAATAGCCGCCTTTAATTGTTCCAAGTTTTCTTCTTTTAGAGGATCGGCTTCATGGGCGGGAAAATTTCCGTCGAGTTCAAAATTGATTGGCACTATTGTTACCGGTAAATTAGCAAACAAATCTTTTAAATAAGTTGAACCCATGCCGTTGGCTGTGTCGACGACTATTTTTAGATTTTTGATATTTTTTTCTTTGGCGAAGCTTAAAACATATCCAAGATTTTCTTCCATTACCGCATTATTTGCGCTTAAAGATCCGAAGACCGGGGCGGGTAAGAAATGATTTTCTAAAACCTTTTCTTTAATAAAGTTTATACCGCTTTCACCGCTGATTGGTTCTCCCTTGGCTCTAACAAGTTTAAATCCATTCCATTCTTTTGGATTATGAGAAGCGGAAATCATAATACCGCCGTCATAACCGTATTTACCAACAGCAAAATAAAAATTCGGCGTAGCGATTGTGCCTAAATCAACAACATTTGCTCCGGCCGTTCTTAGGCCTTTTATTAAGGATTCTTTAAGTGCCGGAGATGACAAGCGCATATCTTGAGATACTGCAACAGTCATGGTTTTGTCGGTATTAATATCTTTATCGCTTGATCGCAATAAAACATAAGATTGACCGATTAAGTTGCCCAGTTCATTATCAAAATCTTTTCCGTAAATACCCCTAATGTCGTAGGCTTTAAAAATTTCCGGATTAATTTCTAACATATTTTAGAATTCCACCTAATCCGAGTGAAGTGGCTGCAAGTGCGCAAGCAATTCCCACGTAAGGGATGGAAAATATAAACCAGCAAATAACTATTCCCAAGACAATTGCCAAGAAACTTTTGCTGTCTTTTTTAATTATTTTTTCAAATATTATTTGTCCGATAAAAATAGCACTCAAAACTTTTGCTAAATAGAGCAGGGCAGCATAAATTGCCGCCGCACTTAAAGCGAGAGGCAGGCCAATAATAGTTATAGCGCAAATTAACATGATGACTGGACCGGCAAATACTATTGCCGCTCCGTAGAGAACGTTTTGTAGAGGATTTTCTTCTATTTTCTTAATGATTCCCGCTCCATGCTTTTTTGTTGCGTAGAAAATAATGACAGCCGTAAGCAGCGCCGCTAAAATAGCCATTAATCTCCCGGCGGCATATGGCCAGAAATCAAAATCGTTTTTTTGAAATTTTTCCGTTGCTGTTGTTTGTCCTTGTATTAGGCCCTGATTGTTAACAAAAGATTCTTTCTGGGTTTTGTAATTAAGATTACCTTTTATCTTTGCATCGGGGCTTATAATTAAAGAACTTTCTTTTCCATTCAGGTTAATTACAACATTCTTTTCTATTTCAGAATTTATACCCGCATTTCTGGCGGTTGAATTTATTCCCCCCAAGATTTTTCCGTTGAGAGAAATTTCATCGCTGATAGAAGCTAAATCCCAAGATAAAACGGAATTTTTTTCAAACGATATTTTGTCGGCCGCGATGCTGGCGTTCCTCTTTATTTCTCCGGTGATGGTTATTTTTGAAGCGGCCGCTCGAACATTACCGCCTATCAAGCCGTTTACTTCAATTTCCGAAGCGATAGCGATGAGGTCGCCGCCTAACTCTCCATTGACCGTAATTTTTTCCGCTGCCGCTATTAGATCGCCGGATATGTTACCATCAACAATAATCTCAGCGCCGCTGGCGTAAAGATTGCCGCTAACCATTTCTCCTTCCGACAGTTTGATAATATCTCCGGTTTTTAGTTCAGCAGCTTTAGCGCCGGCAAAGGGAATTAGAAAAGATATTAACAGAGTAATAATTAAATAGTTTCTTTTTTTCATAGATTGTTGATAAAATAAGCTATAATCATATTATATATCAGAACTATGGAGGAAGCAAACATAAAATTAATTAAATATTACATAAAAAATATTAAAAACCGCATCGATTTAGATGTGGCAAAAAGAGCAATTTCTAAGGAATATAAGCTAAATTCTTTATTAAACTCTGATATTTTGAGGACTTATAAAGAACTTTTGCACAGGAAGGAAATAGTTAAAAATGAGGTTTTTGAAACTTTGTTAAGAAAGCGCTCGGTTAGAACAATGTCCGGTATTGCTCCGGTGGCCGTTTTAACCAAATCCTATCCTTGTCCGGGAAATTGTGCTTATTGTCCGCGCGAGAGCGATGTTCCGGTCAGTTATTTGTCTAATGAGCCGGCTGTTATGAGGGCGATACGTTGCGGTTATGATCCATATATTCAAACCGCTTTGCGCTTAAAGGCTTTAGAAAACAATGGACACAACCCTAACAAGATCGAGATAATTGTCATTGGCGGGACTTGGAGTTATCTGCCCAAGAAATATAAATATTGGTATATCCTAAACTGTTTTAAGGCGGCTAATGATTTTAATCGTTTAAAGAATAAGATTAAAGTTAATCCCGACCAGGCAGATGGAGAGGAAATAAAGATGTTCCAGTCGGATTTAAAATCTTTTTATAGTGAAAAAGACTCTTTCAAATCTTTAAGAGACAAACTGAAGATAGAACAGAAAAAAAATGAAAAAGCGGCTTATAAAATTATTGGTTTAACCTTAGAAACCAGGCCGGATTATATTAATGACGACGAACTGCTGGAAATGCGCGATTTAGGTTGTACGAGAGTTGAAATTGGTGTTCAGGCTATCGATGATAAGATTTTAACAATTAATCAGCGCGGTCACGGTGTTCGGGCAATTGTTGAAGCGGTGGCAAAGTTAAAATCTTATGGTTTTAAAATCACTTATCATTTGATGCCCGGCTTACCTGGTTCGACGGCAAAAAAAGATTTAGCCATGTTTAAAGTGCTTTTTAATGACGAAAGATTCCAGCCCGATCAAATTAAATTTTATCCAACAGTTGTTACGGAAGGCAGTTTATTATATGAATGGTATAAACAAGGGAAATATAAACCGTATAGCGATAAGGTTTTACAAGATTTAATTGTTAAATGTAAAGAAGTAGTGCCGCGTTATGTAAGAATTATTCGCTTGATTCGTGATATACCGGGCGAATCGATTGTGGCGGGAAATAAGATAACAAATTTGCGCCAAATAATGAAAGATCGGGGCGTTAAATGCGAGTGTATCCGTTGCCGCGAAGTTAAGGATGCTAAAATTGGTGAACATAAAATAAATATTATTGAATATAAATCTTCCGAAGGGACGGAGTATTTTTTAAGTGCTGATAGTGAAGACGGCAAAACCCTGTATGGTTTTTGTCGTTTAAGAATTGATAAGAAAAGTCCGATTAGCTCAGCAATAATTAGAGAACTGCATGTTTATGGCGAACTTGTCCCGGCCGGAGGTAACGAAAAGAAAAAAGTCCAACACAGCGGTTTAGGCAGAGAATTGTTAATGTTAGCGGAAAAAATTGCGAAAAAAGAAGCTTGTTCGGAAATTTCTGTTATATCTGGGGTTGGTGTTCGCGGATATTACCGTCGTTTTGCTTATAAATTAAAAGACACTTATATGACAAAACACTTAGTGCTATAATTAAACAGTGGGATTTTATTTTTAATTTTAAAATATGGGATTTTTTGGAGAAAAACTTTTTGGTAAGAAAGCAGCTCCGGCAGCGGAAAAGGCTCCGGCTGAAGCGAAGACAGAAGATGTTAATGAATCGTCTGAAGATTTGAAAAAAGTGGAAGCTGCTAATGAAGCTACAAGTGAAAAAGAAGAAGCTGAAAAAACAGTCGAGAACGCTAAGACCGAGGAAGGAGAAAAGAGTCCGGAAGGCCCGGCTTCTTTCGAAATTAGTTCAGCTTTAAGTTCATCTCTTGATAAGCTTGTTAACGCTTGTGCTTCAGGCTCGCCAATTGACATTGACCAAGCCTTATCAAGATGCAGCAGCGCTTTATCTGAATATAAAGGGCAGAGATTTAAAGATTCAGACGCCAGTATTACTGTTTTGAGGTCTTTGCAAAAAGCGGTTAATGGCGCTAATAGCAATTTTTTTCTTGGCATGAGAAAAAATACTGTCATGCTGCAAGTTGGAGCGCTTGAAAAAACTTTTAATAATCTTATCGATTAAATAACTATTTTTAGTTTTTAATTTAAATAGTATGAAGTATGACCACTTGTCTCAAGATGATCCGGAAGTTTTTTCTGTTATTTTAAAGGAGGAGGAAAGGCAGAATAATGAACTTGAACTTATTGCTTCAGAGAACTATGCTTCTCCGGCTGTTTTAGAGGCGATGTCAACTGTTTTAGCCAATAAATACAGTGAAGGTTATATTGGTAAAAGATATTATGGTGGAAATTATAATATTGATGAGATTGAATCTTTAGCAATTGAAAGAGCTAAAAAACTTTTTGAAGCGGAACACGTTAACGTTCAACCTTTATCCGGTTCACCAGCTAATGCTGCCGTATATATGGCTTTTTTAGAACCGGGAGATAAAGTTCTCGGCTTGAAACTTGATCATGGCGGCCATTTGTCGCACGGTCATGGCGTTAATTTTTCTGGACGCTTGTATAATTTTGTTCAATATGGAGTTGACTCGGAAACGGGGATTATTAATATGGATGAAGTGAGGGAAATTGCCTTAAGGGAAAAACCAAAAATGATTGTGGCCGGATTCAGCGCTTATTCCAGAGAAATTGATTGGCAGAAATTCAAAGATATTGCCGATGAAATCGGAGCCTACACTTTTGCCGATATTGCTCACATTGCTGGCCTTATTGCCGGCAAACAATTAAAAAATCCGGTGCCGATTTTTGATGTTGTTTCAACGACAACTCATAAGACCTTGCGCGGACCGCGTGGAGCGATTATTATGTGCAAGGAAAAATATGCTAAACAGATAAATAGCGCAGTTTTTCCCGGTATGCAGGGCGGGCCGCATGATCATGTTACAGCCGCTAAAGCCGTAGCTTTCGGAGAAGCCTTAAAACCGGAATTTATTGAATATTCTAAGCAGGTTATTTTAAATGCTAAAGCCATGTCGGAGGAATTTATAAGCCGGGGCTATAGAATAATTTCCGGAGGGACGGATAATCATTTATTTGTTGTTGATTTAAATTCTAAAGGCTTGGTTGGAAAAGAGGCAGAAAAAATTTTTGAAAAAATTGGTATTTCTGTTTCTCGTTCGACCATACCAAACGATCCTAATCCGCCAATGAATCCATCCGGGGTGAGAATCGGTACGCCAGCTGTCACCACGCGCGGCTTGAAAGAAGCGGAGGTTAAAGTCGTTGCCGCTTTAATGGATAAAGCTTTAATGAACAAAGACAGCGAAGATGAGTTAGAAAAAATAAAAAAAGAAATTTCCGATTTGTGCCAGAAATTTCCAATACCGACTAAATAATAAAAAAATGATTGAACTTATAGATGGGAAGGCGATTGCGGAAAGAGTTAAGGATGAAATCGCCAAAAAAATTTTTGACTTGAAAAATAAGCGCCCTAATTTGGCGATTATTTTTGTTGGCGAGAGGGAAGATTCAGAACTTTATGTTTCTTTAAAGCAAAGAGAGGCCTTAAAAGTCGGTATCGACACAAATCTTTATCGTTTAGACAGCGATGTTGCCGAAGATGAACTTCTTTCGGTTATAGATTTTTTAAATAAAGATAAAATGATCGACGGGATTCTTGTCCAATTACCTTTACCGGAAGGGCTTGATACTGATAAGATTATTAAATCGATTGATCCGGAAAAGGATGTCGACGGTTTTCATCCCGATCACCCCGATTTCATTTTATCTCCGGTTTTAGCCGCTATTAAAGCGTCCTTAGAGGAAATAAAATTTTCTTTTAATGATAAGAGTGCGTGCATTTTATATAATTCTGAAGTTTTTGGCCTTGGAGTTAAAAAGCTCTTGCAGAATTTAGGCATTAAAAAATTTATTAATAAAGATGATTGTCGACAGGCCGATTTGCTTATTACTGCCATTGCTAAACCAAAAAGCATTAAAGAAAATGATATTAAAAAGGACGCCATAATAATCGATATCAGCACTGTTAAAGTCGGTGGAAAGGTTGTTGGTGACTTGGATTTAGAAAGCGTCAAAGAAAAAGCGTCTTTTGCCACGCCTGTTCCCGGCGGTATCGGCCCAATGACCATCGCCTTCTTGCTTAAAAATGTTTTGGAAATATTTTTGCGTCGGCATGATTTAAAATAAAAAACCGCCTTTTTTAGGGGCGGTGTAATGGTCGGTTTTAAAAACCAGTGTCTTTTCTAAATAATCCATATAGAAATCCGCCTAGTACTATAGCGGAAGCCAAAGATGGGAGTTTCCAAGCTTTGGAGTATATGGCAACAAAAGCAAGAAACACAAGGACTAAAATAACTCCGATCATTCTGATTATTATTTCTCTTTCGCTCAATCCCGAGCGTTCAGAGAGCTGCGCTAGAATTTTCATTTAAAGAACAATTTTGATTCAGATTATATTATAACATAGCCGGTAAATGTCAATAAGTTTAAAAAAAGATCAGTTAAAACAACTGCTAAAGATCCATTTTGGTTATGGGTCTTTTTTGCCGGGACAAGAAAGGGCGATTGATAGTATTTTGGCCGGTAAAAACACATTAGTTGTTTTACCGACCGGTGGCGGCAAATCTCTTATTTATCAATTGCCGGCTCTTATCATGGATGGGGCCACTATTGTTATTTCCCCTCTGATTGCTTTAATGAAAGACCAGGTTGATTCTTTGGAGCGCGTCGGCATCCCTTCAACATTTATTAATTCTTCAATTTCGCCCGATGAAGCTAGAAGAAGAATGGAGAAATTGCGTAGCGGATTTTATAAAATTGTTTATATTGCGCCGGAACGTTTTTATAATCAAAATTTTTTAGCCGATTTAAAAAATATTAAAGTTTCACTTTTTGCGATTGATGAAGCACATTGTATTAGCCAATGGGGTCATGATTTCCGTCCGAGTTATATGCGTTTAAAAGACGCAATTAGATTTTTGAAAAATCCAACAGTGGTTGCTTTAACTGCTACCGCCACGCCGGAGGTTAGGGAAGATATTGCCGCACAATTAAATTTTCAAGATTACGAAATGATTATTACCGGTTTTGCCAGACCGAATTTACAATTGGCGGCCATTCCGACTCCAAGCGGGCAGAAAATAGAAAATATCGTTAATTTTTTAGTTACTAATCCTGATGCCGGATCAGGAATTATTTATGTTGGGACCAGAAATAAAGCCGATGAAATATTGGAACGTCTAATGGATAACGATATTAAGGCGGTTGCTTATCATGCCGGCATGGATGCGGAAAGTCGCGACTGGGTGCAAGAGCAGTTTATTAGAGGCGAGGCTCGAGTTGTTGTGGCGACTAATGCTTTTGGTTTGGGAATAAATAAAAAAGATATTCGTTTTGTTATTCACCATGATTTGCCGGGAACGATAGAGGCATATTATCAGGAAGCGGGGCGTGCCGGCCGTGATGGCTTGCCGAGTTTCTGTTTGCTTTTTTATAACCAGCAGGATCGATTTTTACGCGAGTTTTTTATTAAAGGCGACAATCCCGACCCGCGGATGATTATTGAGATTTATGAATTCCTTTTGAATCGCGCCGATCCGATTTTAAATCCCGATGGCAGCGTTTTAGTCACTTATGCGGAGATAGCCCAAAATATTAGCGATCAAGCACCGGAGATGGCGATTGGAACAGCTTTGAAAATTTTAGAGAAAGAAGGCTATATCAGCCGTCCTAATGAAAAAACCGCCAACTCTTTTTTGAAAGCCAAAAAAGAGTGGTCAGAAATAATTTCTTCAGTTGGAAAAAGGGCAAAAAGCCAACTTGAAGTAGTGCTAGGTTTGGGTGAAAAATATCTTGATAAACTCATAGCCGGCTGGGAGTTCAATCCCGATGAAGTTGCGGTTGTTTTAAAAATGAAAAAAGACTCTGTTTTAAGGGCGATAAAAAAATTAGCGGAAAAGAATTTAGTTGAATATAAGCCGCCCTTTAGGGGAACAGAAATTAAAATTTTACGCAGCGTTGAGCCGATAGATTTGGAACTTGATTTTAAAGCCCTAAAAGAAAAAGCTGCGCGTGCTTATGAAAAACTCGATGAAATGGAAAATTATGTCCATTCTTTAAGTTGCCGCCAGCAATATATTTTAAAATATTTTGGAGATATGGATTCTAAGCCCTGCGGTAAATGCGACTCTTGTTTAAAAGTCGAGAAACAAATTAAAAAGAACGGGGAAGATTATCGCTATAAGACCTACTTGGATTGATATGAAAAAAGACAAAGAAAAAGAATTGCTCGGACTCGTTAAAAAAAATTATTCCGAAATCGCCGCCGATTTCGATAGGACGAGAAAGAAAAGATTGTGGCCGGAACTTTTGAAGCTATCTTCAAATATTAAAGACGGAGCAAAAATTCTTGATGCCGGTTGCGGTAATGGGCGCCTCATTGAAGCCTTTTTGCAAAAGCATGTAAGCTATTTTGGTTTTGATAATAGCGCCGAGCTTATTTCTTTGGCAAAAAAAAATTATCCCGCTTATGAGTTTGTCGTAGACGACATCCTTGAACAGAAAACAGTTAAGGAAAATTTTTTTGATATTATTTTTTGTATTGCCGTTATCCCTCATCTTCCTGGGAAAGAAAATAGGGTTAAAGCCTTGCGTTTATTAAGTTCAAAGCTGAATTCTGGCGGGAAATTAATTATTAGTTTTTGGGATTTGCGTTCCAATGCCAAATATCGCCGCCAAATATTTTCAGCATCTTTGAAAAAATTTTTTGGTTTTAATAAACTTGATTATGGAGACTTGCTTTTTGATTGGCAGGGCAAAGAAAAAAGCCGCCGTTATTATCACGCTTTTACTGAGCCAGAAATAATAAGTTTAATCAAGGAGTCGAATTTGTTGGTTGAAAAATTATATCGAGCCGATAATAATTTTTGGTTGATTGCCAAAAAGAAATAATTTGACATTTCCAATAATAAAAAACCGCTCTATAGAAGAGCGGTTTTTATTTCAATTTTTCTATTAACTTAGTTGCAAGCAGCAGCTGAATTGGAAGCAGCGGCTGTGCCTGTACCAAATCCGGGAGCCGGTGTTTCACTGGAGAGATTAGCAGAACAAGCGGATGGAGCATTATTGAAGGCGGTGCAAATAGTCTTTAACAATGAGGCCGAGTCTCTTTCGCTGGAGATTTCTTGTCCGTTAATGATAAGAGTTGGTGATCCGCCAACACCATATTTTTCGTTATCAGCTTTAAAGATATCGAATCCAGGATAAGTTCCTTGGTAGCCAACCTTATTTTTAAAGTTGTCCATAATTTTGTATTGGCCGTCGGTTTTAGTAACACAAGAATCAAGGCTCTTGGTATCAACTTTAGCTTCGGACAAGCAAGAATCAGATTCTCCGCTAGCCAAGAAACATTTTAAATAAGCGTTGAATACTTTTGGTTGTTCGGTCATCATGCAGTATTGAGCGGTCTGTTCTTTGAGCTCATTTTCACCATGCATAGCATAGGAATTGAATTTGATTTTAAAATCAACAGTATTGCCCAAAGCTTCTATAACCGGTAAGATGCCTTTTTCCATTTGAGTGCCGAATGGACAATGGCTCATAACAAAAAGTTCAATAGCTGGCTTATCGCTTTTAACGCTAACTTCGCTAATCGGAGCTTGTGCTTGTCCGCCTGTAGTAGCAGTTGGGTTTAATATTTCTTCAATATTTAAAGCTTGAGGGAAGAATAATTTTCCATCTTTTGTTAAATATGATTCAACAATACTGCTAGTAATATCAACTTTTAATTTATACAAGCCATATTCTTCGGTAATTTCAACAATACTAGCTTTGCTGCCATCTGCCATTAAATAAGCATTAATGAATTCTTCTGATTTTGTTTTAGCTTCAGCTTCGCTAAGGTTTTTTACCTTAGAAGATGAGAAAGAAAAATAGCCGATAATAGCCAAGACCAGAATGAGCGCGATTGGCAAGATTCTGGACAAAACGTGATTCTTTTCGAAGAATCTTTTGATCGATTTGTTCATAGTTTTTATTGATTAATCTTTTTTATGGACTAATTTAAAAATTATTAATTAATTTGTTAATTTATTAAGCAATATTATTATAATTTAAGCGCTATTTATTGTCAAAATTATATTTTAATTTTTTGGCAGTTTTTTTATTAATTCATCAGGTAAATCTATTTTAAATTCCTTTTTCTCCCCTTTTCTATCAGTAAACGATAATTTGCTTGCAACCAAAAAAACACGGCCCAAATTTATTTTAGCATTTTTATCTTTTGTTTTTTTAGTGAAATACAAATCATCGCCAACTAAAGGATGCCCATAAGCGAAAAAATGAACGCGGATTTGGTGGGTGCGGCCAGTTTTAATTCTGATTTTCAGTAAAGTGTAATTAACGAATCTTTGAATAACGGTAAACTCTGTTATTGCTTCACGTGCTTTAAAAAATCCGCCGATATTGCCTTTGTCACGGCTTTTTGGATGTCTTCTGGTTAAAAGCTCTTCGGTATTTTTTGGCAAGGCAGCCATTTTATTTCCATCTTTTGATCGTTTAATTGGAAAATTTATTAAGTCGCCATCTTTAGAGACTTTTCCATATACTAAAGCGCTGTATTCTTTTTCAGTTTTTCTTTCTTTAAACTGTCTTTTTAAATCCTGAAAACTTTCATTATTTTTAGCAATAACCATTAAACCGCTGACATCCATATCGAGGCGGTGGACAATGCCCGGACGATTCAAATCTTCGCCAACATTTTTTATTTCCGGGTATTTATCAATTAGCCAATCAACTAAAGTTTCTTCTTTGATGTTGCCGCCGCCATGCACTGCTAAGCCAGCCGGTTTGTTTATAACTAAACAATTTTCATCTTCATATATTATCGGTATTTTTTTGTCCATATTTTTTCCTTTAAATTATTCGTACATTGAGCCATAAGCTTGACCGCCGTCGCTTTTCTTTTTAAACAGTATATTTATATCCTCTTTTTTTATGCCTCCAAAAACATACAAAGATATGCTGTATATTAAAGCGGAAACGATGAGTAAAAGTATTAACCCTAAAATCGTGTTGCCATCTATCCAATTAAAAGCACTGTTACCGTAAAGAAAAGCAGCCATAATTAATCCGGCCATAATAGCCTTTGAGATTGTTTTTAAAGAAGCTTTAAAGCCGCTATATTTTAAAACGCAAATGGCAGAAAAAATAGCAATCATTACCTCACTGTAAATAGTTACGGCAGCTGCACCGAAGTAAGAAAATTTTGGCACTAAAATTATATAAGCTATTAAAGAGCTGATGCTGGTAAATACGTAAGCGCCAATCATTTTCTTCTGTTTATCGATGGCGATAACGGTGTGTGAAAACATAGTACCAATGAATATGGCCGCAATTGAGACAACTAATATTCTCAATATTATTCCTGATTGAGAAAAATCTTTTCCTGCTACAGCAGACATTAATTCGGTTGCCAAAAATTGGGCGCCAATAACAATCGGGATGGCGGCAATTGCCATAAAGTCCAAAGACTTTTGCAAGACTTTATAAAAATATTCTTTTTTATTTTCTAGCCAGGCGGCGGTTATGATCGGCAAAATTAAACCGGCAAACATAAAGGGCAGAGTTGTAAGAACATCAATCATTTTATAAGGAGCTCCATATAATCCAACCTCTTCGTTGCTTCTAAAAACGGAAAGAGCAATAGTATCGGCACGTAAATAAATTAAATTTAAAACAACAGTTAAAGCCAGTGGCCATGATTTTAAAGCAATTTCCTTCCACAAAGAAAAATCCCAAGCAAATTTTATAACCGCAAAACGGAGGGAGAAGAAATAATGTGCGACAAAATTTATAGCTGCCGAAATTGTTGTCGCCAAAAGAACCCCGTTTAATCCAAGATTATTTTTATCGACAATGACAATACCTATTAATAAGGCAGCTCGACCGATATTTTCGGCCAGAGCATCTTTGCCCATGTGTAAACGTTTTTGTAATAAACCGATAATAACTTGATTAAGAGCAGGAAAAATAAAAGAGGCCAAAGCGATAAGCATCCCAAGACGCAAAGTGTTCGAATACGGAAAAACAAGGGACACAAGTGGCGCTAAAAACATGAAAATGACAACAGATACTAAACGAAGAGCAAAAAGATTATTTAAAACTTTATTCTCATCGTATCTCTTGTCGCTAATAAATTGGACTGTAATTAGGGTTAAGCCAAAATCAGCAAAGACGGCAAAGAAGCCCAAGAAGGTTATAATAGTTGTATAATCTCCAAAACCGTCTGGTCCAAGGTACCTAGTGATAAGCGCTAAAGAAAAAAGGCCCAGCAGGGTTGAAGCCGCTTTGCCTGTTATTTGAGCTATTGTATTTTTGGCTATTTTCTTTCCTAAACTCATTTTCTTGTCTTAAGTGTGATATTTTTATATAATATCATTATAACGAATTATATCATATTACTTATGAAAAGCTCTAAAAAAAGCTTAATCTCATTTATTATTCTATCGGTGGTGTTTTCATCTTTAGTATTTTTTTCCTTGCCGGTCAAGGCTGACGAGTCTTTGTTGAATATGCAAACCGGGATGAGCGACATTCAAACGGTTTATGGCAAGAAAACCCCGCAAGACCCGAGATTATTAGCAGCCAAGATAATTAATGTAGTTTTAGGCTTTTTAGGTATTATCGTTCTCGGTTTGGTTTTGTTCTCCGGTTTTCAGTGGATGACTTCTGGCGGCGATGAAAAGAAAGTTGGTGATGCTAAAAAACGTTTAACAAATGCCATTATTGGTTTAATTATCATTTTGGCAGCCTGGTCTTTGACTCGGTACCTGATAATTATCTTTAATAAAACGGTTATTAATCAAGCCGTGGACTACACCCACTACTAAGGTTTTATTAGGCTTTTTATGCCTTCTTTGACAAAAACCCGCAATTGGACTATACTTATATTAGAAAGCTAGTTGTTCTTACAATTAGCTTTTTTCATAAATAATTAGAAAATTAATTAAAATACTATGTCAGAAATCAGTTCTGCCATCAAGCAGCTCTGTGAAGAGAAAAATCTTGATTATAGTTCAGTAATCGATGCGGTGGAGTTAGCTCTAGCGGCTGCTTATCGCAAAGATTATGGCGAAAAAAATCAAAACATCAAAGTAAAATTCGATCCGGAAACCGGTAAGTCGAAAGTTTTTGATGTAAAAACAGTGGTTGAAAACTTACCAGAGCAAGAAGAGGCGGAAATGCTTCAAAATCTTTATAATCCAAGTCCAGCTTCTCCTCGCGATTCTTTCCGTGAAGATCGAGGTGAAATAGTTGAAGAGCTTGATGAAGAAGGAAAGAAAAAGTTTAATCCTAAAACCGATATTCAAATTAAGGAAGCGATGATATTAAAACACGAAGCCAAGATTGGCGATGAAATTATTTCTGATTTACCAATTCCAGAAAGCTACGGTCGCATGGCAGCTCAAACAGCTAAACAAGTCATCATCCAGAAACTAAGAGAAATGGAAAGAGACATGGTCTTTAGCGAATTCAAAGATAAGGAACATGAAGTTGTCACTGGTGTTGTCCAGCGCCGCGAGGGACGCTTAGTTTTTATTGATCTTGGCAAGACAATCGGTATTTTGCCTTCCGAGGAACAAATTTATTCCGAAAGATATAATACAGGCGATAGAGTCAAGGTATATATTAAAGAGGTAAGAGAAAGCCATAAGGGTCCGGAGGTTATTTTATCCCGCCGCAGCGAAGAAATTTTGAAGAAAGTTTTCTATTTGGAAATCCCGGAAATTGCTAATGGTTTGGTTGAAATAAAAGCAGTTGCTCGTGAAGCTGGATCTCGTTCTAAAGTTGCTATTTGGACAGATGAAGAGAATGTTGACCCGGTTGGTTCCTGTGTCGGGCAGAGAGGTTCTCGCGTTCAGACAATTATCAGCGAACTTGGTGGAGAAAAAATTGATATTATTGAATATGATGAAAATCCAGTTCATTTTATCTCTAATGCTTTAGCCCCGGCTAAAACTATTTCAATTGATTTGGATGAGGAGGAACATAAAGCTATTGTTAAAGTCGCTTCTGATAAATTATCTTTAGCAATTGGTAAAGCTGGACAGAATGTTCGTTTAGCGGCCAGACTAACTGGTTGGAAAATCGACATTATTGAATCAACCGAAGATGGAGAAGAAAAAATGGTAGCTGGTAGCGATGATAATGGCGAGCTTATTGAAGCGGTTAGCGAAGAAGTTCCAAAGACAGAAGAAGTGCAAGACTAATTAATTTAGAAATATAAAAAATTAAGCGTAAAAACTATGCTAATCAACTTGTTGATCTTAGGAAGCGCTCTGGCTGCCGTTATTTACGGCGGAATCATGATCGCATCCATCCTGCGCTTGCCGGAAGGCAATGACAAGATGAGGGAAATTGCTCGCGCTATTCAAGATGGTGCTAAAGCTTTTCTTAATCGTCAATACAAAACTGTCGGAATTGTTGCCGTCGCTTTGTTTTTGATTATCGGCTTTATTCCATCCTTGGGTTGGAATACTGCTTTAGCCTTTATTATCGGTGCGGCTTTTTCCGCTTTAACCGGTTATATTGGTATGTTTGTTTCCGTTCGTGCTAATGTCAGAACCACTGAAGCAGCTTGCGGCGGTTTGCAAAAAGCTTTAAATGTCGCTGTTCGCGGTGGCAGTGTTACTGGTATGCTTGTTGTCGGTTTGGCTCTTATTGGAACCGCCGGCTTTTATTTCTTGACTGGTGATTTGCATGCTTTAATCGGTTTTGCTTTTGGTGGATCATTAATTTCCATCTTTGCTCGTTTAGGTGGTGGTATTTATACTAAAGCAGCTGATGTTGGAGCTGATCTTGTTGGTAAAGTTGAGGCTTCTATTCCAGAAGATGATCCAAGAAATCCTGCTGTTATTGCCGATAACGTTGGTGACAACGTTGGTGATTGTGCTGGCATGGCTGCTGACTTATTTGAAACATATGCCGTTACTTCAATTGCGGCGATGATTCTTGGGTCTTTGGCTTTTGTTGGACTTGATGAAGCGGCGATGAAAAATGTTATTTTATTCCCATTAGTTTTGGGGGCTGTTTCAATCATTGCTTCTATCATCGGTATTTTCTTTATCCGCTTGGGCAAGAAACAAAACATCATGAAAGCTTTATATAAAGGCTTGATCGCTTCCGGTGTTTTGGCTGCCATTGCTTTTTATCCTATTACTAAATATTTTATTGCGGATGCCGCTTTGGCTTTAAATATTTATTTTGCCTCTTTAATTGGTTTAGCGGTTACAGGACTTCTTGTTGTTATTACTGAATACTACACTTCAACTGCTTTTAGCCCGGTTAAAAGCATTGCTGAAGCTTCAAAAACTGGCCATGGAACAAACGTCATTGCCGGTTTAGCAGTTTCTATGAAATCAACTGCTTGGCCAATTGTTGTTATTGTGGCTGCTATGCTTGGCGCTTTTGCTTTAGCCGGTTTATATGGTATTGCAATTGCGGCTATGGCCATGCTTTCAATGGCCGGTATCATTGTTACTATTGATGCTTACGGCCCTATCACTGATAATGCTGGCGGTATTGCTGAAATGGCAGAGCTTGGGGAAGACGTTAGAAATATTACCGATCCGCTTGATGCAGTTGGTAATACAACTAAAGCTGTTACCAAGGGCTATGCTATTGGTTCAGCCGCACTTGCTGCTCTCGTTTTATTTGCTGATTTCACTTTTAAAATCACTGACTTGGGAGGCAAGATTGAATTCTTGATTAATAATCCATTCGTTTTAGCCGGCTTATTTATCGGTGGTTTACTTCCATACTTATTTGGCGCTATGGCCATGAAAGCTGTCGGACGTGCTGCTGGTTCAGTTGTTGAAGATGTTAGGGCTCAGTTTAAAGAAAAACCAGGCATCATGACTTATACAGAAAAACCAGACTACGGACGTACCGTTGATATCGTTACTAAAGCCGCGATTAAAGAAATGATTATCCCGGCCCTTATCCCGGTTGTTGCTCCAATTATTGTTGGCTTTGGCTTTAATTTATTTGGTTCTAACCACGGAGTTGAAGCTTTGGGCGGTTTGCTTGTTGGTTCAATTATCACTGGTATTTTTGTTGCCGTTTCTATGACTTCCGGCGGCGGTGCTTGGGATAATGCCAAGAAATACATTGAATCAGGCAATTTTGGCGGCAAGGGTTCTGACGCCCACAAGGCAGCAGTTACCGGAGACACGGTTGGTGATCCTTATAAGGATACTGCCGGTCCAGCCGTTAATCCAATGATTAAGGTTTTAAACATCGTTGCCTTACTTATTGTCGGCTTACTTTTAATGTAATATAGCTTTAAAAGCTGAATATAAAACAAGAAACGCCTCGCAAGAGGTGTTTTTTGTTGTCTATTGACAAAAATTAACTTTTCCAATATAATCAACCCATAGTTAACGAAATGTTGTACCTTTAAAACAGAAAAACAATGAAACAAAAGAATTTTATTGATTACTTGCAGGAACTTTTTACAGATATTAGCGATGCGGTTGCTGAGCCAGTGTTCTTGGTTTTTAATTTTTTGGATAGTTTGCCTGGATTTAGCTTGGTAAGCGAGCTTGAAATATTACCGGAGGGTATTTTGATTAAAGGCCGGGTTGCCGATCAACGGAGAAAGTTTGAATTTGAATTTCATGGCGAGCCGAAAGGAGAAGAGGTGAAAGTTATTTTAAATAATCAACTTTTATGTTCCGATTCTTGGGCCGAAGCAACCAGGGAACTAGTTGACACCGTCAGTCCTGGTGACAGAATGATGACTGTTGGTAGCCCTTTTCAATCAGAAACGCTATTTTCCTATTGCCCCAATAAAAAGCTGGCGAGTAATTAAAAAAAGAAAAAAAGAACATTAAAGCGATGTCAAAAACATCGCTTTTTTATTTATTAAAATGAGGTTGATTTTTTAAGTTTTTGATGCTAATATGAGTCAAGCGAATAATTATCCAAAGCGGGTTTAAGCCCGCTTATATTAACCAAAAAATACAAATATGCAGGTAGAAAAGAAAGATTTGGAAAAATCACAAGTTGAAATAAGCGTTTCTTTAAGCGTTTCCGAGTTTGCCCCTTATATTGAAAAAGGCGCTCAAAAGATTTCGGAAAAAATTAAAATTGAAGGCTTTCGTCCCGGCAAAGCCCCTCTTCATATTGTTAAAGCCAAAGTCGGTGAAATGGGAATTTTAGAAGAAGCCGCTCAGATTGCGGTTGATAAGACCGTTGATGAAATTATTGAAAAGAATACCATGGGCTTGAAGCCGGTCGGCTCTCCGAGCGTTAATGTCACTAAGCTTGCCCCTGATAATGATTTCGAATTCAAAGTTGTTTTATCTGTTTTGCCTGATGTTGCTTTGGGAAAATATAAAGATTTGGGAATCAAAGAAGGAGAAGCTAAGGTTGAAGATGCGGAAATCGAAAAAGTTTTAAATGAATTGCGTGAGATGAGGGCCAAAGAAGCTTTAAGCGATAAGGCGGCTGAAAAAGGCGATAAGCTCGTTGTTTGTATTCACATGTTTTTGGGCAATGTTCCGGTTGAAGACGGACATCATCATGATTTAGCAATCATTTTAGGCAAGGATTATTTTGTTCCAGGTTTTGATAAAAAATTAATCGGCGCTAAAAAGGGTGAGGAAATAAAATTTGAACTGCCTTATCCAGAAGATCATCATCAGAAAAATTTAGCCGGCAAAATGGTTGGCTTTGAAGTTAAAATTGAAGATGTTTACAGCCGTGAACTTCCTGAACTTGATGATTCTTTTGCGGAAACAATGCGCTTCAAGTCTTTAGAAGAATTAAAGAAGGCTTTAAAGGATAATATTTTGCAGGAGAAAAAGCAGGATTTGGAGTTAAAGGGAGAATCTGAGATGATTACTAAAATTGTTGAAGATGCAAAAATTGGCGAATTGCCGGAAGTGCTTTTGGAAAGCGAGGCACGTAATATTATGTCCGAATTGGAACAGAATATAATGCGCCAGGGCGGAAATTTTGAAGATTATCTTGGACACATGAAAAAGACTCGCGATGAACTTATGATTGAGCTTTTGCCTAACGCCGTTAAGCGCGTTAAGTCGGCTCTTATTATCCGCGAAATTGCCATTGTTGAAAAAATTGAGGTGAGTGAAAAGGAGCTCGATGAAAAGATTGAGTCTTTGAAAAAACAATATGAAGGCAGAGAAGATATTTTAAAGATGATCGCCGAACGCGGTTACAGACAATATCTTCAAAATATTTTAACTAATGAAAAAGTTATTAAGAGTTTGAAGGAGTGGAATTATGTCCCAGTTTCTAGAAAATAAGCGCGCCGGTTTTGATTACGAGCTCATTGAAAAATACGAAGCTGGTCTTATTTTATTGGGACACGAAGTAAAAGCTTTGCGCGATGGCCAGGGCAGTTTAAGAGGCTCCTTTATCAGTATTAGAACCAAGGAAGGTAAAACCGCCCTCTATTTGTTAAATGCCCAAATTCCACCCTATAAGCATGCCGGGAAATTAGTTGATTATAATGAACGACGAGAAAGAAAGCTTTTGCTTAAAAAATCGGAAATAGGCCGTCTTTTGGGAAAAATGCAAGTTGAGGGCTTGACACTGATACCGCTGAGAATCTATACTAATCATAGTTTTTTGAAGCTGGAATTTGCCTTGGCTCGCGGTAAGAAGAAATATGACAAGCGCGAGACAATAAAGAATCGGGATGTGGAAAGAAGACTGAGATCGTTGACAAAGAGAAGACAGCAATGATAGGGGATGCCAGGCATCGACAGTCGGAGCTTTCTTATATACGCAAGGCGTGCTTAGCTAACCACGTTAAAATGGCTTAAAAACAACAAATGGCAAAACTGCCAAAGCGTTTACTTGGAATGTTCCAAGTTACGCTCCCGTTATGGCTTAATTAATTAGCCTTAACCATCGGAGCGGCTGTGAGGCTCCATAGCTTCCGCCCGGTGTCATAAAAATGGAGATAGGTTCGCAAAGCTCTTTCCTTTGCCAACCAAAACAATAGAAAGATCGCTCCACTTGCTTTCCGCCGAATTTATGATGAGGGGAGTTAAACAAATTAAGTTCGGATAATCTTGTAGAAGTATATAAGCAAACCGTCTGCACATGGGTTCAAGTCCCATCATCTCCACATCGGATTTGCCGATATGGTTTAGGCCGCGATGGCGGAACTGGTAGACGCGCCGGACTTAAAATCCGGTTGTAGCGATACAGTGCGAGTTCGATTCTCGCTCGCGGCACGAAGATACTTTATTTGCGGGTATCGTATAGTGGTTATTATGCGACCTTGCCAAGGTCGAGAGACGGGTTCGATTCCCGTTACCCGCTC
>CAZREL010000011.1:0-22415 GCA_964599385.1 uncultured Gammaproteobacteria bacterium | reverse complement strand
GCGGTGAATTTGAAGACAGATTAAAAGCCGTTTTAAAAGAAGTTAAATCACAAAATGGCCGCATAATTCTTTTTATCGATGAATTGCACACTATTATCGGGGCCGGTGCTTCCGAAGGAGCAATGGATGCTTCCAATATGTTAAAGCCGGCTTTAGCGCGCGGCGAGCTCAGAACAATTGGTGCCACAACGACTAAAGAATATCAAAAATATATCGAAAAAGACGCCGCTCTTGAAAGGCGTTTCCAGCCGATAATGGTTAATGAACCGAACATCGAAGACACGGTCAGCATGTTGCGCGGCCTAAAAGAAAAATATGAAGTCCATCATGGCGTTAGAATAACAGATGACGCGCTTGTTGCAGCCGCTAAATTATCCAGCCGCTATATTAGCGACCGTTTCTTGCCGGACAAGGCAGTTGATTTGATTGATGAGGCGACATCTTCCCTGCGCATGGAAATAGATTCTATGCCGGATGAGCTTGATCAATTAAAAAGACGCATTGCTCAGCTGGAGTTAAACCGGGCCGGCATTAAAACTACCTCAGAAAAATCACCGAAGCTGCGCCCAATAAACGCCGAGCTCGCCAAATTAAAGGAAAAAGCAACTCAACTCGAACTTCACTGGAACAATGAGAAAGGTATTATTTCCGAAATCAGACAACTGAAAAAAGAAATTGAAGAATTAAAGGTTAAAGCGGAAATTTCCCAACGCCAAGGCGCCGATTTAAACGAGGTGGCCAAGATAAAATATGGCTTAATTCCGGAAAAAGAAAAAAAGATTTCCGGTCTTCAAGATAATCTGGTAAAAATTCAAAAGAAAGGACAGCGCATCTTAAAAGAAGAAGTTGATGAAGAAGATGTGGCTAAGGTTGTCGCTCGCTGGACAGGAATCCCAACCAGCCGCATGCTGCAAGATGACATTAAAAAGCTCGCCAACGCCGAAAATGAATTAGCTAAAGAAGTTATTGGTCAAGATGAAGCGATAAAAGCCATATCAAATGCTTTGCGCCGCAGCCGTGCGGGAATCAATGAAGAAAAACGCCCTATTGGTTCTTATTTATTTGTCGGCCCAAGCGGCGTCGGAAAAACCGAACTCGCCAAATCATTGGCTCGCTTTATTTTTGATGATGAGAAATCTCTTATCCGACTTGACATGAGCGAATACATGGAGAAACACTCGGTTGCCAAGCTTATCGGCTCTCCTCCGGGATACATCGGACATGACGAAGGCGGTCAACTGACCGATAGGGTGAGACGCCATCCATACAGCGTCGTGCTCTTCGATGAAATTGAAAAAGCTCACCCCGATATGTTTAATATGCTTTTGCAAATTTTAGACGACGGGCGCTTAACCGATTCTAAGGGACGTACCGTTAATTTCAAAAACACTATTATTATCATGACCTCCAATCTCGGCAATGAGGTCATCAAGCAATATTCTATCGGTTTTGGAGACGAAGAAGCAAACAAAAAAAACCAGAAAGAAAGTGAAGCGAGAACCAAAGAAATGAAGGAAAAGATCGATAAGATCCTAAAAACAAATTTTAAATTGGAATTCTTGAACCGTATCGACGAGATTGTTCTCTTTAAAAGCTTGTCGGAAGAGAATCTGGAGCACATTGTCGACCTGGAACTTAAAAAAGTTGAAAAGAGACTGGGTGTCAAAAATATTGGCATCAAAGTCAGCACCAAGATGAAAAAACATCTGGCAGAAAAGGGCTATGATGTGAGTTATGGTGCCAGGCCTTTAAAGCGCTTAATTCAAACCTTGATTCTTGATGAAATGGCAATGGAAATTATTGAAGAAAAAATTAAAGAAGGCGACAAGGTAAAAATTGATTTAGGGGAAAAAGATAAAGTTATAATGACAACAAAATAGTTTTCCTCTTTTGATAAATAAAAAAGACAGGTTTTTATCCTGTCTTTTTTTGTTTTTCCCAAACAATTAGGGGTCCACTTTTATGAACATCGTTTGTATTACCGGCGTTTCAGAACCTAATGGTGTTCCATGAGGAATAAATACGACGCACGCCCATCCGCCTGTCGGTATGGAATAATTAGCGTAATTAGCATTTGCATCGGCCGCCATCTTAAGCATTGTCGAAGTTGCATTGGGAACTCCTCCAGTAGCCAGGCCATTCCAAGCAACCGGTTCATTCAGCAGCCAAACAGCACCCTGTAAATCAGCCCAAGTATAACCCGGATATTCATTGCTGCTTCCAGGCAAACCGATATGATTTATCAACCAGTTTATTTTCGCCCATTGGCTCTTTCTGGCAAATAAAGGCATTTCTTCAATAACCAAAGATGAATATACATCCATTTCATACGGCACTCCTATTTCAATAGGGGCAAGGTGGTCAGCGCAATTGCTCGCATATAAACCATCTCCAAAATCATAGCCTTCACCAACTCCGGATATTTCCGCATCAACATAGCCTCCCAAAGATCCTGGAGCAGTGGCGCCAACAATCTTATAAGTTACTGTTGACGGCAGCGTTTCCCAGGCCGGGAAAATGTAATTAGCACTTGGAGTACAACTTCCCAAACAGTAATAAGTTGTAAATCCGCCCTTGCCATCACCGGTTTGCAGCGGCTTCTCATCATCTCTGAATTTCCAGCTCGTAAAATAATGGTAATCATAATAATTCCGACCTTCTTTCACATAGATGAATAGTTTTAATTCAATAGAGTCAATTTCCGTTTTACTGTCAGAATAAGTAATCTTTATCGTTTCTCCTTCAGGTGAATTTGTATATTCTCCCGTCTTCTGCCAACTTCCATAACCTGTCTTTTGCCATTGTTCAATTTTGGCTATAGCCGGAACGTCAATATATGAACCGGGAACAGAATTCCAGCCTGACTGCTGAGCATAAAGAGAACCTTCATAATCGCTTTTCTTCTTGATGCAAAAGTCACCAAAAAAATTAAGCGAATGAACCGAAATTTCACCAATTCCATAATAAACAAAACCAAAATCGGCTTCATATTCGTCGTCATAACAAACAACTTCTATGCCGACGTAGGTTTTACGATCGGAATAAGTAGTGAAACTGAAATTTAACGGGTTGCTTACATATTCCGCAAATGCAGAATTTAAGTGGGGCGTAGCGGAAAGCAAAATATCATCGGATTCGGTTGAGGTTCCCAAATCATTCCAAATGCTAAACTCCGAAATTTGATGTTCTCCGGACTCAAGCATTAAAGTGTTTGAGTACAGGATCTCAATTCCATTTTCCACGATATAGAAAGTGCCGATTTTGTATTCGGCTCCATCTATAACCACTTTTACGTAACTCGCTCTAAGATCCGAGCAAGGGATTTCTTCAATAGAAGGGACTAGGCTCGCTGACTTAAAGTTGTTAGCGACATTAGCGATTTTAAACTGAACTCCGTTGTTGGAGTCATCATCTTTGTTGCAACTTGCAAACATCACGGCAATCGATATTACCAAGAAAAAAAAGAGTGACTTTTTCATTAATAACTCTATTTTGATTTAATTGGCCCTTTTCGCGGCTTCCTACGTTTTTATTTTTAATGAACATTGATTTGTTTTTCAAATCAGAGTATCATATCACAAAGAAAAAATAATGTCAATAGGCTATCCTCAAACGCCAAGAATTGTTATATAATGAAAGGCGTATAAAAAATAAATAAGCATATAATCCAAATGAAAAAGAACAAATTTCTATTTTTTGCCGTTACTTTACTAATATTAAGCATCTTTATTGCAAAAAATAAGACCCAGGCGGCCGAACTCAATCAAAATGGCTACAATCAAAACCGCATTCTTGAAGATTCGGTGCTTTTGAATACAAATTCCATGACAACAACTGATATTCAAAACTTTTTAGAAAAAAAGGGTAGTTTTTTAGCCAGTTATGTCACGCCAAACGCCTATGGCATATCAAAAACAGCCGCCGAAATAATCTCTGACGCCGCTAAAAGAAATTATGATTGTAGTGGTGCTAATTTAAGCGATTCCCCAACTGAAGCAGAAAGAATGATTAAATGCCGGACAATAACCACAATCAATCCGCAATTCTTACTTGTCTTACTGCAAAAAGAAGCTAGTCTCGTGACCAACCCAAGCCCAACACAAAAAATTCTTGATCAGGCAACCGGCTATGGTTGTTACACCGGCAAAGCATGTCTGGATTATTGGAAGGGTTTTGGTAAACAGGTAAATAGCGCTGCCTTACAATTCTTGGCCTATATGAAAGAACCAAATAATTATAAATTCAAAATCGGTGGCACATATATTGCAAGTACATCATACGCAATATTAAAAACTCCAGCCGAGGCAATTAAAGATGGGAGTTATAACGCTATTGTTACCTCACCCAATTTTATTAGCGTAACAATTGAAAACCAAGCAACCGCCGCTCTGTACACCTACACGCCTCATGTTTATAACGGCAACTACAATACCTACAAGCTAATGAAAGATTACTTCGGCATAGAAGGAAACGGCAGCTCAATTTCAACTCCGATACCGACAATCAAAAGACAATTTCCTAATGGCTCGCTTCTAAAATCGGAGAGTCAACCGGAAATCTGGTTAATTGAAAATGGACAAAAAAGACATTTTGCCAATTGGGCCGCCTTTGCTTCCCGCTATCGATTAAGCCAGGTTGTAAAAGCCAGCAACGAAGAAATCTCTTCATATCCAACTGGCGCAGAAATAAAATTTGCCAATTATTCTCTTCTGCAAACCGAAGATAAAAAAATATACTTGATAGTCGATAAAGAAAAAAGGCCATTTGAAAGTTTAGCCGTTTTTAAAAAAATCGGCTTCAATCCTGAAGAACTCGAAATGGCCAGTTCATCAGAGCTTAGCGCCTATACTCTCGGCAAAACTATAACAGCCGCCTCAACCTATATAACAGGCGCCCTATTGCAGGATTCAGTCAGCGGTATTATTTATTACGTCGAAAACGGAACTAAAGCTCCTATTGATAAAGATTTGGTCGCGATAAAATATCCGGATTGGAAAATAACCAAAAAAACTACAAAAGAATTAAATGTCTTCGCTACCATCAGCCCGATACTTTTACCTGACGGAAGCTTAGTAAAAACCGCTACTCATACTACCGTCTATCTAATTTCCGATGGAAAGAAAAGACCTTTCGCCAGCGAAAAAGCTTTAAAAGCGATGGGCTTTGACATGACTAACATAATAACAATGTCCTCCCAATTCCTGTATAACTACGAGATGGGCGAAAGGATAAACTAATATATGCCCCTTAAAAGCGCCAACCTGCTGCCCCACTCGCCATTGCTTATTCCGGAGATTGCTCAGATAAACTATGCGTTTTTCAACAAAACAAGCGAGGCTTACACCAATACGGCAGATAAATTAAAAAGCCAGAACATTGATACTATAATAATCATTAGTTCCCATGCGGAGATATCCGACGATCATTTTTGTATAAACGTCGCCCCGGAAATGTCTATTAATCTAAAAGATTTCGGATTCATACCTGAAAAAACAATTATTAAAGGTGATGCCGTTTTAGCGGATCAAATTAATTCCCTGCTTAGCTCAAGCTTCCCGATCGAAATGGCATCGGAATCAATACTGGATCACGGCAGCGCCATACCGGCTTATCTACTTAAAAAATTAGGTATAGACAAAAAAATAATTGTGATTTCAACCGGAAAAAATATCGACCGAACAAAACACTTCGATTTCGGCGTAGCACTTGGAGAATTAATAGAAAAAAATGAAAAAAATATCGCTATTATTGCATCGGGCGATTTGTCGCATCGTTTAAAAAAGAAATCGCCAGGCGGCTACTCCCCCAAAGGGGCTAAATTCGATAATAAAATAATTGAAAATCTAAGCACCGATAACCAAGCCGCCGAACAATTATTAAAAATGGAAGAAAAACTTATTGAAGCGGCCGGAGAATGCGCTTATAAGTCTCTAATAATCACATTAGGCATACTGAAAAATAAAAACTTCGAAAGCGAGATACTCGCTTATCAAAATGACTTCGGCGTTGGCTATTTAAGCACTGATTTCAAACTCTAAATAATCTATGGCATCAGATTCTTTTTCCTCATTTTCCGACATCATCAAAGTGCGTAAAGCGGTGAAAGCTCCCGCTTACCCTTGGCAAGATTTAGCCTTACGCATCATAAAAGAATTGGCCGTGCCCGGTTTTAAAAGATCTTCTGTCTTTAAAATCTGTAAAGATTACGACCAAACGGTTATTGAAAGAGCAATGAACGACACAAAAGAATTATGCAAGGGCGGGTCGCAATGGCAATACTTTTTTAAAGTTATAAGCCAAGCCAAGCCTGTCGCTAAAAAATAATATGCCCAAACAACTTAACATAATCTTACATCCCGATCCGATTCTCAGAAAAAAATCGGCCGAGGTTGATTTGGAAAAAATACAAGAACCGGAATTTCAAGCTTGGCTAAAAGATTTGGAAGAAACAATGGTTAAAAAAGACGGCGCCGGATTGGCGGCACCTCAAGTCGGAAAAAATTTAAAAGTTTTTGTCATTGCTCACGAAGGAAAAAATATTTTTTTCATCAACCCAAAAATTACCAAAAAATCATGGGGGAAAATAATCGATGACGAAGGCTGCCTATCGGTTCTTGATAAAAAAGGCGAGATAATTTATGCCAAAGTTGCCAGACACAAAAAAATCAATTGCTCCTATTACGATGAAAAAGGCAAATTAAAAAAAATCCAAGCTGATAAATTTCTGGCCAGAGTCATCCAGCACGAAAGCGATCACTTAGACGGAATACTCTTTATAGATAGAATAGAAAAATAAAAACGGGCCCTATCGGCCCGTTTTCTTACGACGATATTTTCTGATTTTAAAAATAATGTAGAGCGCTCCGGCAACAATAAAGACATAGGAAAGCTCTTTATAGTAAAGTTCTAAAATTTCTTTTTTAGAACCGATAAAATAACCAAGGGCGGCTAAGATTGAAACCCAAATAGCCGAGCCAGCGGCAGTTAGCATAATAAAATGCCAAAAATTCATACGGCAAAAACCGGCCGGAATGGAAACAAATTGTCTAATAACGGGAATCAAACGTCCAAAAAAGGTTGCAGATTTAGAGTTTTCCAAAAAATACTTCTCCGCTTTTTCAATTTTAGCAGGAGTAATAAATATTAGCTTAGCAAATCTATGTTCAGCTAACTTATAAACCAAAAAACGACCAAGCGACATTGATAGAACATAATTTATTACCGCCCCTAAAACACTGCCGATAACACCAGCAATAATAACAATAAAAATATTCATTTCTCCCTGGCTAGCCAAATAGGCGGCCGGAGGCACAACTATTTCGGAAGGAAAAGGCAGAAAAGAACTTTCAATTGCCATTAAAATACCAACCCCCAAATAACCGAGGCCGGAAGTTATATTTAAGGCAAAATCAAAAAATTGCTGTAACATAGGATTGTGTTATACAATAAACATATTAAGCTAAAATTAGGACTATGTCGAGGGAAGATAAAAAAAGAATAATATTCATGGGCACTCCGGAATTCGCCTGCCCCGGATTAAAGGCTTTAATAAATGAACCAGATTTTGAAATTATTGGCGTTTATACTCAGGCAGATAAAGCGGTTGGACGCAAGCAGGAAATAACCAGGCCGCCGATTAAAATTTTGGCTTTGGAGAACAATATTCCAGTTTTCCAGCCAGAAAAAATTAGAACGGAGACAGAAAATATAAAATCTCTAAAACCGGACTTAATCGTCGTTATCGCCTACGGAAAAATCATTCCGCAAAGCATTTTAGATATTCCGACTCATGGTTGCATAAATGTGCACGCTTCCCTTTTGCCGAAATATCGCGGAGCGGCTTGTCTTAACGCGCCAATTATAAATGGCGATTCAAAAACAGGGGTAACAATAATGAAAATGGAAGCAGGCTTTGATACCGGACCGATCATTAGACAGATAGAAATGGAATTAAAAGGCAAAGAAACTTTAAGCGATGTCCATGATAAACTGTCCAAACTTGGTGCCGGCATTTTAGTTGAAACTTTAAAAAGCTGGATGAAAGGCGAACTGGAAGCTAAGAAGCAAAATGACGACGAAGCAACTTATATTAGCACCCTCAAAAAAGAAGATGGGAAATTAGAGTTTGTTAAAAGCGCTCAGGAACTTGAAAGAATGATTCGCGGTCTAAATCCTTGGCCGGGAACCTATTGTTCTTATAAAAGTCAGGCGCTAAAGATTTTAAAGGCAAAAATTGAAAATAATGAAGATAAAAAAGCTAATATTGGAGAAGTTTATCTTAATAACGGCAACCTGGCAATTCAGTGTGGACAAAATTCCCTGCTTATATTAGAATTACAGTTGCCCGGAAAGAAAGCGATGAATGCTAAGGAATTCTTAAATGGCAATAAAGACATAATTGGCCAAATTCTTGAGTAAAATACTTAAGAATTTCCCTTGCCGGTCCCTTCGTCTATCGGTTAGGACGCCAGGTTCTCATCCTGGTAAGAGGAGTTCGATTCTCCTAGGGACTGCTAATTAAAAAGTGTTCAGCGTTAGCTGGGCACTTTTTAATTAGACGGCGCCAGCCGAGAGAATCGAACTTAGTTGGAAGCGAGATATGAGTTGAGGCGGAAGCCGAAACGAATAATCGAGCGCCGAACGAATATCCGGGGGATATTCGGACGCCAACTCCGGACAAGTGAGCTTTTCGCACGCCGGCGAAAAGCGAGCGCGATAAATTCTCCTAGGGACTGCATAAAATAAAAGGCGTATCGTAAGATACGCCTTTTAATATACTTTTAAAAATAAAAATTAATCATCATATTTCCACCAAGCCTGCACGCCACAGTTTTTAATATCACTATCTTCAGAAAAAATGAATGGCTTACCCTTATGAATATTAATATCGCAGTATCCTCTGCAGCCGCTGCAAGCACCGGCATAAGCTCTTATTGTATTCTCATCTAACCATTTAAAGTTTCCTGTAACCCAAGGACCAATAAATACCGTCCTAACTCTGAATGTTCTTGGATTAAAAATTTTTAGAAACCATTCCCTGTTCATATCCGGCGTTTCTCTAACATTATCATAAAAAGCTACATAATTATTATTTGGAGACCATTTTATGTCAGAAGATTTATAAGACTTTGTTCCGGAAATTTCTTTTCTAAATGAGAAAGGGTTGCTCTCTATCCAAACAGACAAACCATCTTCTCCTATATAGATATATGATGATTCACGGGGATTTAAGTAAAAAGAAATAATAAATACAATCAAGATAATAGCTATAACAGAGCTCAATAAAATAAATAACATTTTAATTGTTTTTTTCACTATTTTTTTCATCTTTAAAAAATAAATTTCTTTAATTAGGGCTCCAGTAAAAGTAAGTATTGCCTATCTTCTTTAAAAACTTACCATTGGGAACCACATTCTTTTCAAACCAATCTCTTGTGATTCCGGCTCCAAAAAAATGTGTGGAAGTTGTCGGATTATTAATCTTGCCAGAAATAACATCCTCGGCTATTTTATAACATTCATACCAACTCTTTTTGTCAGCTGCTCCTATCCCCTCATAATTCAATGGATTAATAATTTTTTTGTAAACAGGGCTCTTTGGATTTATTGGATCGTATTGTCCTGTTTGTAATATGACGCCCTGAATCGTTTTTGGCCACCAAGAATTAGCTGTTGTTCTATTAATAACCGACCAAGCTGCCCAAATTTTAGCCTCTCTTGGCTCGTTATTTGTTTCACCAAATATAAGCCTTGCTAAAAGCATTTCATCAGTGTCGTCCCTAAAATCACCAGTCCAAAACGGATCATTAACTGTCGGGGTTATTTTTGTTTCTTCCAACTTTATATCTATCTCTATTTTAGATAAGTAGGGAGAATTATCAGAATATAAATCAATATTAAATTGCTTACTTTTGAAATTAATATCTTTAGAAAAAGTTTTTTCTTTTCCGTTCAAAATTTTTCCACACCAAAACCAATCTTTATGGGCTTTGGAATTATCATTTTTTTGTATTTCATCGTTAATTAATAATTTGATGTCGTCGTCATCACGGCCCCGTTTACTTGCTTTGGCTGAAATAGATAATTTAGTGATAAATAAATCCAAAATAATATAACTAAGCCAAGGCCGGCCCTCGCTTTTTTGAGCCGGATTGTTACTATTTGGAAAATATATTATTTTGTTGTTCTCCTCAACCCCAGAAACAGAAATACTTTTTAAATAAGGACTTTGATCTGCCTTTAATTTAATAATATGTCTCCCCTTGCTTAAATTAATTGCAATCAAAACAGTCTTTTCTAAATTACAAAGCTCGTTACCATTCCATAGGGCTCGGGAATCTTGTTTTGTATTTTTTGATGTCGTAATCTCCTTGTTATCTAAAAACAAAAAGATATCATCGTCTTTAAAAAAAGAACGACTAAATTTAAAATTTTGCCACCAACTTTTAGCACTGGCGGTTATTTCTATTAAACATAGGGCGTCTTTTCCAAGAGAAAATTCTAAATCATATTCTTTGGAAATTTTTTGATTTATCGTTTTATTTATTATGTATTTCATAAAAAATTATTTATCAAAAATCAAACCTAAATACTTAGCACATTCTGCCCATCTAATTTTAATTTAAGCTCTTTCACTTTAGATAATAAAATTTTAGCATCCAAATAAGATTGCTTTAACTCCGACTCAGAAATTCCCATAAACTCCCCATACTCTATTCTGTTTCTTTTTTTTCTCATTTGCTGAAATCTTTTAAACTCATTGCCGAGCTGCCCGCCAAACAATATTTTTGCCACATTTATAATAATATAATGATGGCCTTCTCCACTCGTTCTTATTCTATAACCATTAATTAATAAAACGGCTTCACAGGCGATTCTGACAGCATCATATATATTATTATAAATAATATCTTCGTCGCCAGAACCAATGCCAGATAAATTTCTAGTGGCAAAATTGTACAACCTCTCGGCTTTTTCAATCTTTATTTCAACTGCTTTTAAGTTCATTGGAAAAAGCTCGATTGAATTGTTATTTAATAAAGCTTGAAGCTGCTGTAAAATCATATGGGTCTCCTTTTAATTTAATAATTGACGATGAAAAAATATTAGATATAAAAACATCGTTCTCTTTAATTTTTTCCATAATCTCTTGCCTGCTATAAACGTGATAATTTATCTCGCGAGCAATTTTCCCCTCAGCCTGGCTTATAAAATCTATCAAAATATCTTGATCAATGCTTCCTATTAGCATTAAATCTACATCGCTATTATTATTTTCAGACCCTTTGGCTATAGACCCAAAAATAAAAGCGCATTCAACATTATTAATATTATCAACCAATTGTTTTAATTCATTTTCTAAACCAATTGTTTTTGAAATAATACTTTTTATTTCTTCATAAAGAGCATGCTCCTGATTTAATCTAAAAAATCTCATATTACCGCGACGTTCATCCAATAAAACCCCATCATCAACCAAATTATTTAAATATTTTTGATAATGACTCGGTTCTTTATTGAAATTTTTTGCAATTTCTCTTAAATAATACTCTTTCCCCGGATTTTGAAAGAAAAGCTTAAGAATCTCCCCTTTGCCATTTTTCAGAAAATTTAACATATGTGTATAATGTTTTTGATTTATATCTGTTTATCTTAATTGTACATAATTTATGTACAATTGTACATACTTTATACACAATTTAAAAGCCATGGCTTAACACCATGTCTCTTTTTTAAAAAACTAGCTAAAACAAGATAATGTCCTCTGCTCTTGTCAAACCCAAAATCTTTTGTTATGATTCTTTTCGTAAATGAATAACAAATAAGGCATCTGCCTTATTGTTTATTTTAAGCGCCTATAGCTCAGCTGGTAGAGCAACAGCCTTTTAAGCTGATGGTCGCAGGTTCGAATCCTGCTGGGCGCACAGATTTTTTAATCAGCCGACTTAGCTCAGCTGGTAGAGCAGCTGTCTTGTAAACAGCAGGTCGTCGGTCCGAGCCCGACAGTCGGCTCCAGCTAAAAGAAAAAGCCGCTTCTTCGCGAAGAAGCGGCTTTTTTTAATAGTTCATTTGTGTCAATTCTTAAAGAAACTTTTCCAAACTAAATTAGAATTTGGAATTTCATCATTCTCATCGTTTTCTTTTGGTTGTCCGGCGATAACAATAGAAAACCCGGATTTTATGACAAAAAGCCTGTCTTCTGCATCAGATAACCTTGAAGAAATGCAATGAGACATGATTTTGCCAAGAGCGACAAAATCATCTAAATCACCAAGCATAAACTCCCAATCTTCTTGAGGAAATTTTCTGCCGGAATCAATGAATTTTTGTCTTAAATGATTTTCAAAAGCAAAAATTGCCTCATCATTATCGTCTAAGAACAACAGATAGAGATCATACAAGTCATCCAGGCTTATATCAATATCTTGACTAAATTTCTCAATGTCATCTCTTCGCCTCATGGTTATGGTAAAAATCATCCTTTCAAGCATGTCCAATTCATCTTCAATCTCCTCATCGGGATCAAGGGGCAAGTCGGAATCGATAAAATCCTCCTCTGTAATATCAAGAAGACCATCTAAAATAGTGCCCTCGAATATTTCCATCAAACGATCGAAACGTTCAGCTTTTTCAACTAAATTCATACTAAGTCCTCCATCTTTTAGTTTTCAGAAAAATCGGCAATTACTGTCGGAATATTTAAATCCGGCAAAGCCACAATTTTAAAACCTTGTTTGATGACAAACTCGGTATTAGCAGTAATCCTTGAGGACACTAAACCATTAATAATTTTCATCATAGCGGCACATTGCAATCCATAAAAAGAAAAGTGTCCCCAATCATCTTCGGAAAGAGCACTTCCCTCCTCCAAATATCTACTGGCAAGTTTATTTTTAATGCCATAAAAGATATCAAGTTGACCGCAATAAAGCGAGCCAGCAATATCGCTAACTTCACTTTGATCCATTAAAGCAGGCGCGGTTTCGAGCATTTTATCCCAAAAGGATACATACAAGGTGTAAAACCTCTTGCCAAGCATAGACAATTCTCCAAGTATGGTATCATCTGGCTCCAAAGGAATGTGCGAATCGATAAAATCATCTTCATCAATATCGAACAATCCTTCAAAAATCGATCCGCGTAGAGCATTTTCGGTTTTAAAACCAAGCTCCAAAAGCTCTTTTTGATTTTTCATTTTAACCTCCCTTTTTATATTATTTTTTAATGTTCTATTTCTTGCCTTTTTATCAGCTTTATGCCCTAAACTTACAAGAAAGATGGCTACGTGTCAAGTAAAATAAAAGTGCATAAATAGTTAATAAAAAGTTAATAATTTTGACTTTTTTGAGCTTGAAAATCAAGGCTCTATCAGTTAAGATTAAAGAGCTTATAAGAATTTAATCATTAGAAAGATATGGCTAACGACAACCAAGACTTAATTGCAAAAATACCACCGCACAGCCTTGAGGCCGAAGAATCTCTTCTTGGCTGTCTTTTAATTGATAAAGATGCGATTATTAAAGTCGCCGATTCCCTGATGCCGCAAGATTTTTATAAAGATGCTCATAAATTAATCTACGAAACAATAAAAGAGTTATATGGAAACCAAGAGCCGATAGATATCATTACTCTTTCAAATCGCTTGGAAGAAAAAAAACGTTTAGAAAAAGCTGGCGGACGCAGCTATTTGGCAAAACTATCAAATGCCGTTGCCACTTCCGGCAATATCACCAACTATGCCAACATTATCCAACGTAAAGCAACTCTAAGAAGATTACAATCGGCGGCGGCCGAAATTTCAAGCTTAAGCTTTGAAGAAGAACGTGATATTGATGAAATTCTTGATGAGACGGAAAAGAAAGTTTTTGGAGTTTCGCAAAAATATTTAAAGAACGCCTTTTTACCGATCGATAATTTACTAAGTGAAGCTTTTGAGCGCATCGACGAACTTCACAAACGTGGCGGCGGGAAACTGCGCGGACTGACAACGGGCTTCCCCGATCTTGATAACGTTTTAGCCGGCCTGCAAAAATCAGATTTAATAATTTTAGCCGCCCGTCCTTCAGTCGGTAAAACTTCTTTTGCCCTTGATATCGCCAGACAAGCGGCGGTGGCCAGCAAAGAAGGGGTTGGAATTTTTTCATTGGAAATGAGTAAAGAACAATTGGTCGACCGCATGCTCTGCGCTCAAGCCGGAGTCAGTCTTTGGAAAATGAGAACAGGCAATCTTTCTGACCGCGAAGATGATAATGATTTTGTCAAAATCGGCGATGCTATGGGCAAGCTGGCTGAAGCGCCAATTTATATCGATGATTCCGGCAGTCTTTCTATTATGGAAATAAGGGCTAAATGCCGACGTCTGCAAATGGAGAAAGGCTTAGGCATGATTGTTATCGACTACTTGCAGTTAATGGAAGGCCGAGGAAAATATGGCGATAACCGCGTCCAAGAAATTGCCGAAATCAGCCGCGGCCTGAAATCAATCGCCCGTGAATTAAACATCCCGATTCTGGCTTTGGCTCAGCTTTCTCGCGCTGTTGAAGCTACTCATCCGGCCATTCCTAAGCTTTCTCACTTACGTGACTCCGGTTCAATTGAACAAGACGCCGATATCGTTATGTTTATTTATCGTAAGGCGGCTGACAGAGGTTATAATCCAAACGACTTACCGCTTGAAGATAGGCATCGTGCGGAAATATATATTGCTAAACACAGAAACGGACCAACCGGAAAAGTTGATTTATTCTTCGATGAAAATACCGCCAGTTTTCGCAGCTTGGCTAAACGCCCGGGTGCCAGCGAAGCGGAAGTCGAATTCTAAAATTAAATTCTAAAAAGTTGAGTAAAAATGCTATAATAATAAAAAATAAATAATAATAAAACTATGTTCAGCAAATTAAAGCAATTCAAAGATTTAAGAGACCAGGCCAAAACAATGCAAAATGCTTTAGCGGAAGAGCATGTTACCGAAGAGAAAAATGGTGTTAAGATTTCTCTAAACGGCAATTTGGAAATAACCGAAGTTGTCTTAAATGAATCTTTAAGCAAAAGCGCCCAAGAAGACGCGGTTAAATCATGCATCAATAGCGCCATTAAAAGAGCGCAGCGCATCATGGCTAAGAAACTCCAAGACATGGGCGGGTTTCCCGGCTTGAACTAAAAAATTGCTTATGCGCTACCCAGGCGCCATTCAAAATTTAATAGACAGATTAGCCGTTTTACCAAGCGTCGGACCGAAAACTGCCGAACGTTATGCTTTTTATTTGCTTAATCAAAATCAAAATAAGTTAGATGAGCTTAGCTTAGCAATAAAAGAACTAAAAGATAAAACCTTAGTTTGCCGCTCTTGTTTAAATATTTCCGAGACTAATCCCTGTCCGATTTGTGCCGACGAAAAAAGAATAACTGGCGCTTTGTGTATAGTTGAAAATACTCAAGACTTAGCCGCCATCGAAGCAACCAAGCAATTTAACGGCCGCTACTTCATTCTTGGCGGACTAATCAACACAATAAAAGAAACTGGTCCGAAAGATATCAATGTTGCCAAACTGATTAAAAAAATAAACGAAGAAAAAATTAAAGAAGTTATCTTGGCGCTTAATTTCACTTTAGAAGGAGAAACAACAGCCATGTATCTAACCAAGCTTCTCCAGGGGAAAACAAAAGTGACCAGGCTCGCTAAAGGATTGCCGGCCGGCAGCGATTTGGAATACGCCGATGAAATCACTCTGGCTTCCGCATTTAAGAACAGGAATGAGATGAAATAAAAAACACGAGCCTTAAGGCTCGTGTTTTTATATCTTTCATTTTCAAAATTTTAGGCAATGCTCAAAACTTTAACATGAGTTTTGATTTGACGATGACCGACAGTTTTCTTGTATCTGGTCTTGTTCTTATATTTAACGACGGTTACTTTCTTATCTTTAGCGACAGCTAAAACCTCGGCTTCAACCTTATCACCTAAAGAAGGAGCGCCTAATTCGACTTTAGCGCCATCAGCAATAAGAAGAGTGTCTAATTTTACTTTTTGTCCAACCTCGGCTTCGAGTTTTTCAATCTTAACAGTGTCGCCTTCTGCAACCTTGTACTGTTTGCCGCCGGTTTTAATTACTGCAATCTTTGACATATAATTACGTTTTCTTTCTAAGAATAATCAAAATTAAATAAAAATCAGGGATTTACCTGAACAGCTATATAATACCAGATATTTGAAAAATGTCAATAAATAGGCTATAGTTATGCTAAAGACTAAGAATGTTATAGATTTTATCATTTTTTTAACCTAATATATGCCAAAATTTATCATCAAAGGCGGGAATGAATTGCGAGGTGAAATTACCGTTTCAGGGGCCAAAAATAATGCTCAAATAATGCTTCCGGTCGCTATTTTGTCGGAAGAAGAAATGATTATTCGTAATGTCCCTCGTATCGACGGCATTGATAAATCATTAGAACTTTTTAAAGATTTGGGGGTAAATTTTGAAGATAATGGCTCAGAAATAAGAATTAAAGTTGATAAATTAAGCAAAACCGAACTTGATCATAAAATCGCCGATAAATTTCGAACTTCTATCATGTTCGTCGGTCCGATTTTAGCCAGATTCAAAGAAGTTAAATTCCCTCACCCAGGCGGCTGCGTTATCGGAGCAGCCGGACGTCCGATAGATTTATTCTTGGAAGGCTTTGAAGCGCTTGGCGCTACCGTTGAAATCGGAGAAAGCCACTATCACATTAAAGCAAAAAAACTCCATGGTGCCGACTTCTTTTTTACAACTGCGACAGTAACAGGAACCCAAAGCATGATTATGACCGCTTGTTTGGCAGAAGGCACAACCATATTGCGTAACTGCGCCATGGAACCGGAAATCGAAGCTTTAGCTGATTATCTAAATGCTCAAGGAGCAAAAATCCAAGGCGCCGGCAGCCCGACAATTATTATTGAGGGCGTAGAAAAAATCAGGGGCGGAATTTGTGAGATTATTCCCGACAGAATGGAGGCCGGTTCATTCGCTTTAATGGCCGCCGCGACAAATTCTGAAATCAAAATTAACAAATGCAACCCGGAACATTTGAGAAGCTTATTGGCTGTTTTTGATAAAATTGGAGTTAATTATGAAAAAGGCACAGACTTCATCAAAATGAAAAAATCTAAAAATATCAAAGCTCACGATTTAAAAACCCATGAATACCCGGGCTTCCCGACTGACTTGCAATCACCTTATGTTGTTTTAATGACTCAAGCCGAAGGGTCGTGCCTGATTTATGAAACAATTTACGACCGCCGTTTAATTTGGACTGATATGCTCTCCCAAATGGGCGCCAACATTGTTATGTGCGATCCGCATCGCATTGTTGTTAACGGCCCAAACAAGCTTTACGCCAAAAAACTTATCAGCCCTGATATCCGCGCCGGTATCGCTCTTGTTATTGCCGCCCTCATCGCCGAAGGATCAACGGAAATAGATAATATATATCAAATCGATCGCGGCTACGAACGTCTTGATGAAAGATTGCGCGCCCTTGGCGCCGATATCACAAGAGTTGAATAAGTAAATCTCAAATAACTCCGATATGTCCAAAAAAATTCGTGACTTCTTGTTTTACTTTTTTGTGGTGGCATTTATAATCGGCACCACTCTGCTTTCTCTTTATGCCTCGGGCTATAAATTCAATCTAAAACGCCCGATTAATTTCAATCGCCTACTTGTTAAAACCGGCATGCTCGCCCTTGATTCAAGTCCAAAAGGGGCAATGATTTTTATTGACGGAGAATTAGAAACCGACGCTTCTTGGCGCCCCTGGAAAAAAAAGTATTTAACCACCCCGGCCAAAATAAAAAATCTTTTACCGGGCGATTATGAAATAAGGTTTGAAAAAGAGGGTTATTGGCCATTTGAAAGAAAAATCAGCATCTACTCAGGGCAGACGACTTTTTTAGAAGATATCAGTCTTTTTAAATCAGGTAATCCAAATATTACAGCTATTGCGGGGGAAAATAGTGAAAGTGAAAACATTATTTTAAGCGAAAGCGGAAAATATATTTTTTTGTCGGAAAGCGGATTAATAATAAAACTGGAAAATGGCGAACAAAGACAAATTTCTAATGATTCGGAATTAAAAAATGATGCCATCTGGGGAAAAGGAGACAAACTTTTTAAGCAAGGAATAATATATACAGCCAGTGATAACAGCAAAGATGAAAATTATCGCCAATTAATTGGAAACGGTTCTTCCGATTGGAAGTTTGATGGAAATAATTCAGCCATATATTATCGCAGCGAAAATTCGCTAAATGTTTTTAATTTGGCACAGAAAAAAGCAGAAACGCTAATAAGCGATACTGATTTTATTGACTATAAAATAACTTCCGACAAAATATTTTTGATAACTAAAAAAAATAACACCGCCACTTTACAAGAATTCTCTCAAACAGGAAATTTAAATAATAAAGAATTTTCTTTGCCAAATAACGGCGACTATTTCTTTAGCGATTCAACGGAAAATGAAATTATAATCAGAGATAAAAGAAACGAGGCTTTATATATCTTTAATCACAACGCCATAGAACAAGGCTATAAATCAATCGCCAAAGCAAGTGATTGGGAATTATCAAGCGACGGCACGATTTTCTTCATTAATAACTGGGAAGTATACAGCTTTGACGGCAAACAAAACAAAAGTTGGCTCTTAACTCGCTTAAGTGAGAGCCTAAAAGAACTTTCCGTAGACCAAAAAGACAACTACTTAGTTTTCACAACTGATAAAAAAATTGGTGTCTATGATTTGAAAACCGGTTTTGTGACTATAATTTTAGAAGCCGATCAAATCGGATCATCCGCTCTTGATACAAAAAATGACACCTTATACTTCTGGGGAAAAGTCGGCGGACAGTCAGGAGTTTATTCCATACCGATAAAATAGAGATAAAAAATAAAAAGCCCCGCTCCGCCAACTGGCGGAACGGGGCTTTTTTACAAATATGAAAATATTTTCTATTTAGAAGCAAGTTCATCAATTAATTTTCTTACCTCCCCACCAACCTCTTCATCTTTTAAAGCAAACTTAATGGTCGCTTTAATGAAGTTAAATTTATTCCCGGTATCAAGCCATTCACCCTCGATTTTCTTGCCATACATAGGGCGACCTTCTTCAAGCATCAAATCAAAAGCGTCGGCCAAGCGGATTTCACCTGACTTACCTGATTTCATGCCATTTAAAGTTTTAATCACTTCCGGAGTGATGACATACATCCCAACCGCCACCAAATTAGACGGGGCTTCACTAACCTTCGGCTTCTCAACAAACTTCTTGATTTCCAGATTACCCTCTCCGACATCAACTCCGTCAATAACACCAAACTTGTTCACTTCTTCGTGATCAACTTCCGACAAACCGACAACGGAATCGCCATATTTTTCATAAGTTTCAATAATCTGCTTAACCGGAGAAACAGGAGCATCGTATAATGTGTCGCCAAACATAACCAAAACCGGCTCATCATCTTCAACTAAATGAGCGGCGCATTTTATAGCATGCCCATCACCAAGCGGAATTGGCTGCCTAACATAAGAAAATTTAGCCAGGTTTTCAATTTCTTTCACTTTTTCCAGAAGTTCAAGCTTATTCTTTTCAACCAAAGTTTTTTCAAGTTCATAAGAATAATCGAAATGATCTTCAATTGCCCTCTTGCCGCGACCGGTAACAAAAATTATCTCTTCAATCCCGGCGGCAACTGCCTGTTCAACAAGATACTGAATAACCGGCTTATCAACCACCATTAACATTTCCTTGGGCTGAGCTTTCGTGGCCGGCAAAAATCTTGTACCGAAACCGGCGACTGGGAAAATTGCCTTTTTAATTTTTTTCATATGTTTAAAATTAATTTCTTGAAAATCCCCACTTGGCAAAATATTTAAGCCACGAGACGATGTGAATCCAGGTTATCTTATCTTTAAACAAAGCAAGATACCAAGGATGCTTGGCACTGGCACGATTATGGTCATGAATAACAATAGCGCTTGGTAGATAAATAACTTTTTTCCCATGACACTTAACTTCGCGGCATAAATCAATATCCTCAAAATACATAAAATATCTTTCATCAAAATGCGGCGCGTAATTCCCGCCCTCCGGAAAAGACCAGCTTTTCTTAAACATCAAGCACGAGCCCATCAGCCAATCAACCTCCCTTTCGCTGTTATGATCAAAATCCATCATCATAAAAAAATCGCGCTCCTTTTTAAAATATTCACCTAAAAAAGTACGACGCAAAAACGGCATAAAAAAACTTGGAAATCTGGAACAGGAATATTGCAAGCTGCCGTCAGGATAAAGAAGTTTCGGCCCGACAAGCCCAACAGTTTCATCGCTTTTTATTTTACCCAGCATTAAATTTAATGCCTCGGCACTGACAATTGTGTCGGGATTTAAAATTAAAATAATATCAGCTCTTGATTCATTAATACCAAGATTATTGCCGCCGCCCATGCCGAGATTTTTAGGACTGGAAATAAAACGAAAATCGTGTTGACTGCGCAAATCAGATAAATCGTCACCGGAGGCATTTTCAACCACAATAACCTCAAAAGACGGCGCACTTGGAATTGCATCGCGCAAAGAAGTTAAACAATTAGCTAATTTATTTTTACTTTTATAGTTAACAACAACAATAGACAACTCCATATTATTCATTAAAAAGTTTTTTTAATCATCCTGAAATAAGCGGCCATAATCGGGTTCGCAACGTATTTAAGAAGCGGATTATCAATTTCCTGAAAAGAAATCTTCGGCGCAAAATCTTTAGCGATTTCCGCAAAAGGCAGGCTGCTTATTCCCTTAAGAGAATGCCGATATAAATAAATTTTCACCCAAGTACCGGGCTTAATAAAATAACCTATTATCTTTAACCAGGAACGAAAGTTACCTCGGATAATCATCATCATTCCCATACCAAGAGACATGGCAATTGAAAGGGGTAAAAGAGCCAAACGATACTTACGCGGAAAAAAGATGGCAGACAACAAAAGCCTATTTCTCTCCATATAATAGAACATGCGCATGCTGCGAGAGAATTCATATTTATGAAAAATAATCGATTTCGGCGCCAAGATTATTTTATACCCGGCCAGACGGACTTTCAAGCTAAGTTCGATGTCATCATGATACATGTAAAATTCCTCATTCCAGTAGCCGATTTTTTTAAGAACTTGAGAACGAATAATGAAAGAACAGCCGGAAGCATAGCCTTTAATCTCCGGATAACCGCTAATTTCATAATCTTTCTGGCCATAACCGCCAGTAAAGCCGAAACCTAAAAAATGAAGAATATTTCCGACACTATTTATTCTGAGATGTTTCTTTTCTAAATCATCAAGAGGATAAAGGAGAATTTTAGATTGCGCCATAGCCGCTTCCGGATTATTTTCCAGCGCATCAACAAGCTCGGATAACCAATCTCTTGTCATTTCCGTGTCCATATTAACAGACACAACATATTCACAGCCGTCCTTTATCGCTTCCCTTGCCCCTAAATTATTGGCAGCCGAATAATTTCCATCCAAGCGAGGCAAAACAACTGCCTCAGGATAATTCTTTTTTAAATAATTAAGCGTCTCTTCGCCGGAATCATTATCAATTATATAAACACGAAAAAAATCTTGCGGATAAGACTGCTGACGCAGCGAATCGCGACAAGCACTTAAAAAACGTTCCGCATAATCATGGTAATTAACCAATATTATTCCGATTTTTTTAGGCATAATCTTATTTTATAAAAAGCAAAATGAAACGCCAGGCAAAATTTAAAATCCAGTAATCACTTTTCCGCTCCCATTTTTGAAAATATTTCAACATGGAATCACGGAAATAATTTTGCGTTTTAGCGCGCTTAACCTGGGAAAAACTCGCCCCAACATAATCAAGACAAGTTGCGGCCGGACTGTACCAGACTTCCCCGCCCATCTTATACACAAAGCGGCAAAAATCAACTTCTTCAAACCAGATAAAATATCTTTCATCAAGAAGAGGTAATGCGCTTGGATTAATTTTTTGATATGATTTTCGATTTATCAAGAAAAAAGCGCCGCGAATGGAATCGACTTTAGCGGATTTTTCATAATTAAAATCCGGATAAAGATAATGCTTTAAAACGAAAGGAAAAAAATGAGGAATTTTTAAAATGATCATCAATTGATCAAAAAGTTTTGGGAAACGACGTACTTGCTTAACTATCTCTCCTTTTTCATTTAGAAGCTTAAAACCGCTAACAGTTGCTTGCGAGTTGGCTTCCGCCCAAGCTACGGCGTCTGCCAAGGTATTAGCACCTACCTGCATATCAGGATTTAAAAGGAGAATAAATTCACCTTGCGCAGTCTTAATGGCTTGATTATTGGCGCGGGCAAAACCAAGATTTTCCG
>CAZREL010000010.1:4666-24477 GCA_964599385.1 uncultured Gammaproteobacteria bacterium | reverse complement strand
ATGGTGGTTATGGCCGAGGTGATATGTATTTTGTTTTAGATTCAGCCGGGGATAGCAACGGGTATGTTTCTGATGCCGTGGATACAAAAATGATTATTAAAAATTCAGGAAATGTCGGTATCGGCACAACAGCACCAGCATCTAAATTGCAAGTAGTTGGTAACATTCAAATTGCACAAAATGGTGTAAATAATAGTAGTAATATTAATGCTGGAACCGGTGGATCTTATTTGGAGCTAAATACACCAAGTAATCAATGGGGAAGATTAACCCTTTCTACTGGTGTTAGTGGCGGAACCCCTGGTGTAATGCAATTCAATATAAACAATGTAGAAAAAATGAGATTAGATTCAGTTGGTAATTTAGGCATCGCCACAACAACTCCAATCCAGAAACTCCATGTTAATGGCGGCGCCCAGCTCGATGCTGTTTCTTTCGGTGTTACTCCTGGTCAATCACAAACTCTTGCTCTCACAACAGTTGAATATGTTAATAACTCCGGATTGTGGTCCGGATCCAAGAATGGAAATATTTGGAATGGTGTTTCCGGAGCAGGGAATGTTGGGATTGGTACAACAGACCCGGGCGGTTATAAATTAAAAGTAGCGGGAGACGTAAGCATTACAGGAGTTTTGCGCACCCAAACAGGTTCGGATTTTGCAGAAGAATTTGCAGTTGAAAAGAATATTGAAGCAGGAACTGTTGTTGTTATGGGCAATTTAGGATATAAATCAGCAAAACCTTCTGTTGCTGCCTATGATACGAAAGTGATTGGCATTGTTTCTGATGCTCCATCAATTATTGCCGGGCGAGTAGAAAGCAAGAATAAAGTTGTTGTTGCTATGGCCGGTGTTGTAACAGTAAAAGTCACTTCTTCTAATGGTCGGATAGAGAAGGGGGATTTATTAACCACTTCCGATATTGAGGGTTATGCTATGAAGGCGGATAAGACTAAACCAGGAACTATTATTGGTAAAGCGCTTGAGAATCTAAACAGCAGAAGAGGAGAAATAAAAGTACTTGTTAATCTGCAATAATTTTGTCGGTATTAGTAGATTTTGTAATTAAATAGTCGTTTACTGACTATTTGGAAGATGCTATAATTAACTTAATTAATGTTGTCGTCGGCCTTGCCGGCCGGGTAAGAAAAAAAATATGGAAAGTGAAATCAAAGAGCCGATGTCAAGCTCAAAGAAGAAAGTGCTTTTCTCGGGGTTAGCAGTAATTATTATTGCCGCAATTGTGGTAATAGTTATCATGCTAAATAAAAAACCTTCTGAGCAGCAAGTCGGCGAGCAGCAAGGAGTCCAGGCTAATGAGAATCAAACAGAGATGGCAGAGGCAGAGACTCCGGATGCTTCAATAGATATTAATGATGACAGCCTTAAGGAAGTCGAAGTGGCGGATATGGAAGGCACTAAGGTTGTTGTTGTGGGAGCTAATCCTATCACAAAAGATAACAAGGTTGTTACCCCGGACGGCGTGATAACTGAAAACACAGTTCTTCCAATGTCGGATAATGCTCCGAAGCAGACTGGCTTCTTGAATAAAGAAGAATTACCGGATGGAGTGGTTAAAATTTCCGTTGGTAATGGCAAGTTTGCCCCTTCTCAGTTTACAACCAAATCAGGGGCCCCAACTACTTTTTCATTAACTGGAGTAGATGATTATTCTCATGTCATCGCTTTTAAAGATCCGGCCATGAGTGCTATTGCTATATTAGTTGGTCCTGGCCAGACTAAGGCTATTACTTTTAATGCTCCAACCACTGCAGGAGAATATGTTTTCTATTGTGCTTCTCCCGGACATGAGGGTGATGGAGAAACCGGCAAAATGATTGTTAAATAATACATTTAGCCAAATTAATGCTTGAATTTATGGTTAAAAATAAAAAAATAGAAATTATTACAGCAATTTTTTTAGCTGTTGTCTTTCTAATAACACCTATTAAATCTCAGGCGGAAACGGGGTTGTCTGTCGGTGCTGGTAATGAAGATAGAGCTCTTGGCGCTTCTGAGAATATTTTTTGGGGTGTTGCTTCTTCTATGAGTTCAAGTACGGCTGGATATCTGCTCATGCAAAAATATGATTCAGGATCGTATACTGATGTTTTTAAAGCAGATTTTAGCGGAAGAGTTATGGCGAATGAATTCTGTTTTAATGGCGGTATTTGTGTTGACGATTGGACTGAGTTGGGTGGGGGAGCCGGAACGGGAGGCGACATGTGGACATTAAACGGATCAAATCTTTTTGCTTCGTCAACATCATGGAACGTCGGGATTGGGACGACGAATATAGTAAATCCGCAAGGGTGGTCAAAAGTTTTACAAGTAGGTAGTGCTACGGCTGGCGGAGCCGCGGTTTCATTAAAAGACGGTAGTAATGATAATTGGGATATAGCAACATTTGCTAATAATTTATGGATATCTCAAGGATCTAATAATCCATATATATTTATAAAAAACGCGGGCAACGTCGGGATTGGGACTACTGCTCCGAGGGCAAAGATGGAAATATTTAATTCGGTTGGCATTAGCACACTACTCAGTGGTGACAGTATATATTTAAGGAATGATTATACTGGTGGCGGCTGGGCCAGGGCTTTATTAGGTTTTGAGGATACTTCTGGAAATGATTATTTTCAATTCGGAGGATACGGATCAGGCCAAACATTTAATTATGCTTTTATAGGCCCAACTTATAATACTGCCTGGCAAGTTTGGAAAGATGGCAACGTCGGCGTAAGATTATCCAACCCAAGTTCAACTCTTGATATTGCCGGAACTTTGCGTAATTCTTCTGCTGTTACCCATTCTCTTTTGGGCGGCTCCGGTAATCGCTTTGCCATGTTTGATAATTCCGGTTCATTATATTTAGGTGATGATGCGGCGGTTATTAGTACGATTAATAACTACATTAATAATATAGGAAATGGAAATTTTGGATTTTGGAATCTTCAGAATGGGGTTATATCAAATATCGGAAGTATTTCTTCCAGTGTCGGCGTAAACACGGGAGGCACTTCCATTAGCGGTGTTTCTTTCGCCGTTGCTCAGGGGCAGACAGGCGGAGGTTGCGTTTATGTAAATAGCGGGCAATTAAATACAGTTTATGGTACGAATACTAATTTCAATAATACTTTTAAAGTTGGAGATGATCTTCTTATTTCCGGCTATTCTTCAACTACAATCACTTGGATTAGCTCGACAACTGAGCAGATGACAGTTTCGCCATCTTATTCTTCGGCAATCGGATGTTCAGAATATAATCTCGGCGGTGTTCCGGTTGGCGGTGCGGCTCGTTTCGTCGTTAAGGGAAGCGGCCAGGTTGGTATTGGTACTGCTAGCCCCCAAGCTTCTTTGCATATTTCAAGCGAGGCAACAAACGAATCTTCCAATCTAGCCATTCTTGTTTCCAGTGCTTCTTCAACTGGAGCTTTTTCGGTTGATAGGTCGGGAAAAATATCTCTCGGAACCACCACCGCTAATGAGTTATTGAATATCGGGGGAGGAAAAATATTTATTGCTGATTCTGCTAGCAGTACGCCGGTAGAAAACAGGTTATATAGCACTAACGGAGAATTGTATTGGTCGGGTAAGGTTATAGGAGGTGCAAGTTCCAGTCCTTGGGTTTTGCAGGGCGGAACAATAGTCGCTTCAAATTCTGCTTGGAATGTTGCTATCGGATCGTCAACGCTTGCAACAGAAGCCTTGGCTGTTCATGGCCGTATTTATCTTGGCGACATGATTGCTCCGGCTCAAACCGGAAACAAATTATATAGCGTGTCCGGTAAGCTGTTTTGGAATGGCGCTCCGGTTGGATCAGACGCAACAACTACCTGGGCCTTATCTGGCAATAATCTATATTCCTCCTCTACGGCTTGGAATATAGCAATTGGCGGAACAAATCCCGGTTCATATAAGCTTCATGTTACGGGTAATTCATATTTCAGCGGCTCAATTGCGGCTGATGGTGGATTAATTCAGGATTCATTTGCTGTTTTAAATGGATCAGATACTTGGTTGAGGACAACCGGTGCAACGGGTTGGTATAATTCGCAATTTGCCGGCGGTTGGTTTATGTCTGACACGTCATGGATTAGGAACTATAACGCCAAACCTTTATACATAACTGGTAATAATAATCAGGCGGCAGTGTTTATGAGTGGAGCTGTGGGAATTGGAACAAGTAATCCGAATGCGGCTAATTATTTGCTTGAAGTTAACGGAAATGCCTATTTTAATAACACCGTTAATGCCAATACAAGTGGCACGAATGGCAACGGTTATAGCTTTAATGCGGGGCTTGGAAGAATAGCCACGGCTTATCCGGTGTTTGATAATGATGCGGTAAATATGCTCTATGTCAATGAATACATGGAAGACGCTGCTTTCTTGAAACTTGATGGTTCAGCGACTATGGCTGGCGATTTGGCTATGGGCGGTTACAATATTACAGGAGCTAATCAAATTACTGCTTCTAAACTTAATGTTGATGTTATTGACCCTCTATACTCTATTGACGGAATAAAATATGCAACATTTGGCGCTTCATTTGCTGGCGGCTTGAAGGAAGAATATACGGGCAAAGAGTTGATTTCGGCTAAAACAAAAACTGGTGAATATGAAAAAGTGATAGATTTTGATAAGTTGGCTAAAGGAAACGATCTCTGGCTTTGGCGCCAGGTTGTTGATTTCAGTAAAGACAATGTCGAGGCGGTAATTACTCCTTACGGCAGACATGCCTCTGTATATTATGTTATAGAAGATAATAAATTAATTTTCCGTTCCGATCGCCAGACAGAAATATCATATCGTTTAACCGGAAGACGTTTTGATTGGAAAGAATGGCCAACAAAACCTCTTGATCAAAGCGGAAAGGGCATGTTAATTAGATAATTTAACTTGGCAAGTATATGGAAAAGAAAGAAAAGATTATATTCATTCTCGCTGCGATATTAATATTTGCAGTCGCTCTCGTTGTTATTTTTGGTGTTTTTAATGGGAAAAAGACTGCGTCTTTGCCTTATGAAGAAACACAGCAGCCAGGGGGATTAGCGGAAACAGAAAATGTTAATCCAACTCCAGCCAGTCCGAATGATGCCACTTCCACGGAAAAAATAATGACCGCCGAAGAGGCTGCCCTGGTCCAGGTTTTAAAAGAATCTAAGATTGAAGTAACTGGCGCCAATCCGATTACGAAAGACGGCAAGGTTATTAATAAAGAAGGGGATCAAACCAGAACCGATGTTGCCCCAACCGACTCTCTGGCCCCTGTCATGACGAGATATATAGAAGAAACTGATATAAAAACGGAAAATACAATTAATATTGAAATGTCTCTTGGATCTATTAAGCCGAATATTTTCTCCGTTAAAGCCGGTGAGGCAATTACTATTGTTGTTAATGCGAAAGATGCTAAGTACCATATTCTGGCTTTTCGCGAAGAAGCTCTTAAAAATGTTAGGATAGCTCCTTTGCCGGGAGGAATGGCCGCCATGACTTTCCAGGCCCCGACTGTTCGAGGAACATATAATTTTTACTGCGCTGTCGGCGGAGAATCCACTGGGCATCAAGCCAGAGGCGAGGCCGGAAAGATGATAGTAGAATAGTAATTATCATGTCTGCGAAAAAGATTGAAAATAATAAGCTTCAGACGACGGCCTATGCCGCCGTCTTGTTTTGTATTTTTTTAGGCGTCACGTATCTATTTTGGCGTCAATGTGTCAGTTATTTTTTTATTGTTCCAAACGATAATAATGATTATAAAAAAATACCTTATGCACCAGTTGAGGGGCTTGTAGAGCCGGATGATGGACAAACACCCTTATCCGTTTTTCATTATTCAGATTCATTTTCTAATCTGGCCGGAGCGGCGAGGCTTGAGAATTTGGAATATGATTATGATTTTTCTGCTCTCATTTTTCCGCCTAATTATTCTTGGAGTGAAATTTCGCCTTCTAAGATGCCATTAAAGAGCAATAATTATTTTTCGGATTTGTATATAAATAATTTTACCGCCCTTTTATCAAGTTCTTCTGAATCTGTTTTAAAATATTATGATAAGCGCTGTGTTGAAGATGCTTGTTTGGAGCAGAAGGGAAACAATCTTTTTTATAATGGTAAAAAAATTACTCTCCCGGAAGCGCCGGCTGGAATAACGCAAGCCGTGTCTATCGGCAAAGCCGGGGACAAGTTTTTGGTTGGAATTACAACAGTAAATAACGGCTCTTATTTTGGTTATGTATATTCTTTTAAGCAAGGCAAATTCATTCGTCTATTGGAAGATGAAAACATAGAATCTGAATATTTTGGATTGTTTGGCTTTGGCGGCGACAGCGATGATTATCTTATAATTTATGGAGCAAGGAAAGGCATCGCATATAATATTGATAAGGAAAAAACTAGAAATATAAGCCACTTTTTTGATTTTCGTGTTATGGGTGATGGCTTTAAACCGGAAGTTGTGAGAATGGAAAGAAATGGGCTCGGATATTGGTATATATTTAGTTTGAGCGAGGGAAGGCCTAATCTTATCAAGCTTTGGGAAAATATAGGAGAATCAGAAGGTATTAGCGGAGGCCTATCTTTAAAGAAAAGTATGTCTTTTGCCGGCTTGCCTCTTTTTATGCCTTTTTCCGTGGATTCGGAGAGTATCAATCTGCTTGCCTTAGCTGGCGGTAAATATTATGTATTAAAAGATTTTGGGTTTAAAAACGAAGAAGAAGGTATTTTTATTTCCAAGCAGATGCCTAATTATAAAGATGCCTTTAATATGGATGTCAGATACATTTCAATTCCGGATGGTGGATTTGGTTTAGATAAAGCTTCTTATGGTTTGCTTAAAAGGAAAGACATAAAGGCGCATTTTAAAAAGATTGCCGATGCCGCATCCGAAGAAAGACTTTTTTCAGAAAATATTTTTGAAGACGGCTCAGAGGAAGGCTTGTGGCGGGAACTGCCTTTAGCGGGGAAGGAGGAATTTTCCGAATTAGAAATGGAAAAATTTCGCATCAAAATAGTTTTTCCAAATTCTGATGATAAATTTTTTTCCCCTTATTTTAGCGCTTTGGATTTCGCTTTTGGCTACGGAAGAAAATAGCAAAAAACTCTTTTCTAGTTATGATAAAAATGTTATAATTTCTATATAATAAACTGGCTGGAAAATCCGGTCAGTTAATGTCTAAAATATTTAAAAATATGGAAAGAAAAAAAATTACTCTCATCGGGATAGTTGTTGTGCTTATTTTAGCTCTCATCTTCATGGTGATGCTAATAAGTCGTTTGAAGAACCAAGACGGAGGCGCTTTTGGAAATTCTTCTTTGCGGGATAATTATACAGAAGCTAACCTCGAGGGTGTAGTTCCGGCCAGCGATGAAGCAGTTGCTCCCGCTGTCTTATCTGGAACGGGTGAAGTTATTCCGGGAACGGTTGTGCCGGAGAGTGTTGATTATCCTGAAAAAGTTGAAACTGTAGATTTTAGACCGACCGGAGAATCGGTTGAACAGCCTGAACAAATTATTATGATTGGCAAGCTTGGTTTTGAACCGAGAAAAATCGGAGCTGTGGCTGGCGCAAAAGTAACTTTAACTTTTGATGCAATTGATGAAAATCAACACAAGATTGTTTTTTTGGATGAATCACTTTCTTATCTTAATTTCCAGTTTGCCAAGAAGGACGGAGCAATGACAAGAATATTTCCAGCTCCTAAAGCAGGCGAATATAAATTCTATATTGATAATGAAGAAAATTTCGGTACTTTTACCGTTATCAATGAATAATAGGTGCTTAGCAAGGCTTTTTGCCTCAAATCTATGATTTGTTTAAAAATCAAAAAGGGATATTTAGCTGCGGCGTTATTGCCGAGCCTTTTTATCTTTTTTATTGTCGTTTCAATATTCATTTCCGGCAGCGAACGGAAAGATGTTTCAGCGGCCAGTGCTTGTAATTTTAATAATGTCACATCTAATCAAATTGTCTTGCCCGAATCTTGCACTATAGATAACGGAGGCGCTCCTTATGCTTTTGAAGGACCTAATGTTAACAATGATTTAGTTATAGGTTTGGGGAAAGTTTTAACTATTGGAGCAAATACTTCTTTAGTTTTAAGACAGGGTCAAAAGATATATGTTACCGGCGGACAGATTATTGTTAATAAAAATCAGGACGGCGTTTCAAGCGGTGCCAATAATAGCGGCGCAATATTAAGAGGCGCCCTGTATCTGCCGGATAGTGATGCTGACGGACACCCTGATAGCGTTAATTATGCCTATAGCCCTGTTGATACTTCACCAAGTATTACAATTGGGGAAACTTCATATATCGCAGCTACGGCAGAAGTGATTAATCAAGAAACTGGAGTGGTTAATTTAGATTGTGCTCCCGAGGATCCACTTGTTTTTGAAAAGACAAATTGTGTCATGGGTGAAAAAATCTACACCTCTATTTCAACCAGCACCTGCGGTGCTGATATTGCGAATCGATTAACGGTAACAAAACAATGGACAAGAGCCGTTGTTACTCCGGCGGCTTGCGGCGGAACGCCGTGTACAGCTGAAAGCGGTACGGATATAGATCAAACAGCTACTTGTGGCGGTTGTACGGCTGGCGCCACCCAATATAATTATTGCGGTACCGGAGCTTGTGCCAGAAGTCAACTTGTAACTTGTACTTCGGGCGGAGAGTGGCCAACTACTTGTACAGCCGGCACGGCTGGAGCGGAAACTTGTAACGGTATAGATGATAATTGTGATGGTATAAAAGATAATGGAATTTCTAATCGAACTCGCTATTACACTGGCACTAATACTTGCGGCAATTATTGTTTAAACGAAAGTCAGAGCTGTGTCGAGGGTGGATCTGGAACTTGGACAGGAACATATACAGGCTTATCATGTACCGCTTCAACAAGAACCGGTTATCAGAACGCTTCGCCTTGTAATACTGACTGTGTTGGAGAATCTCAGACTTGTCTTTCTGGCGGTTGGTCCGGAACTTATACCAATGCTTCATGCGCTAAGCAAAATTTGCAAACTTGGTACAGAGATGCAGATAGCGATGGATACGGAGACGCATCGACAGTTCAATATGACTGTTCACAGCCTTCCGGCTATGTTTCAAATTCAAATGATTGTAATGATGCTAATTTTAATGTAAAGAATACTTCATCTCGAACAAGGTATGCCGCATCATCCGTTGGTTGCGGTACGGCTTGTTCAAGTGAATTACAAACTTGTTTGAACGGCACCTGGAGTGGAACATATTCATTATCTGATTGCACTGCGCACACCAGAACAAGATATCAAGATGCAGCACCTTGCGGAGGAACCTGTGTTAGTGAAATCCAAACTTGCCAGACAAACGGTTATTTTAGCGGATCATATGTTAATTCATCTTGCAATGTGGTGACTCCGACAACATATTATTATGATAAAGATAACGATAATTTAGCTTTGCCAACCCAGGCATCTTCCACGACTGCTTGTAGTGATCCGGAATACTATGCCGTGTTAAAGACTGATTGCAATGATAATAATGCAGCCGTTTTAAACACAAAAACAAGGGTTAGCAATGTTGTACTTACTGTTGCTTGCGGTACGGCCTGTACAACAGAAACTCAGACTTGCACAGAAGGTGATTGGGGGGGTGCAGTATGGGTTGGATCTTGTACGGCAAGTACCAGAACGAAATATAAAGATTCGGCAATGTGTGACAGCGCTTGTTTGAGCGAAACTCAGACTTGTCAGACTAATGGCCAGTTTAACGGTACATATACAAATGATTCTTGCACTTACGGCGGTGCCTCAGCTAATTATTATCTTGATAATGATAGCGATGGTTATGGAACTCCAAACACCGTCCAGTTTACCTGTTTCAAACCTTCGGGTTATGTTGCTAATTCTAATGATTGCGATGATAATAATGCTTCAATAACGACATCTTCTTCAACGACTAAGTACAAAGCATCTGCGGTAACTTGCGGTACGGCTTGCCAAAGTGAAACAAGGTCTTGTTCTAATGGAGTGTGGTCCGGAACATATACGGCCGATTCTTGTACCCCGGCAACCAGAACAAGATATCAATATGCCTCGACTTGCGGCGGTTCGTGTACGAGCCAAATTCAAACTTGTCAAATAGGCGGTTCGTTTGACGGTACTTATACAAATTCTTCCTGCAGCGTAACTACTCCGACAACATATTATTATGATGCGGATAATGATAATGAAGCTTTGCCTAGCCAATCATCTACAACTTCCGCTTGCAGTGATCCTGATTATTATGCCAGCTCTAAAAAGGATTGTGATGACACTAATTCATCGATAACTACTTCTTCTTCACGTACCATGTATGCCGCTTCTTCGGTTGGATGCAGCTCGTCCTGCTCTAGTCAGTCGCAAACATGCAGCAATGGAACCTGGAGCGGCGGTACTTATGCCTATTCGAGCTGCAGCGCAACAACTTGCGGAAGCGGTACCTATTGCAATAGCGGCACTTGTACAACTTGCCCGGCCGGTTCATATTGTGTTAATGGTGTAAAAACTGCTTGTGCGGCTGGTACATACACCTCAACAACAGGTCAGACGTCTTGCACTTCTTGCGCGGCAGGGACATATAACACGGGAACGGGAAATACTTCTTGCACTACTTGTCAAGCCGGATATTATTGTACGGGCGGAACAAATAAAACAGCCTGTCCGACCGGCACTTATCGTTCTTCCACCGGAGGTACGGCACTCGCTTCTTGCACTTCTTGTGCGGCGGGAACATATAATACAGGAACGGCTAACACCTCATCATGTTCAACTTGTCTTGCTGGCTATGCCTGTGCCGGAGGTAATAATGTAACTCAATGCGGAGATGGATACATGTCTGATGCCGGTGCTTCATCTTGTACTGGTTGTTTAGCGGGATCATATTGTCCAAACTCGGCAAGCGTTGATTATATTCCTTGCGGCGGAAATGAACGCTATTGCCCGGCGCTTTCTAAGACCTGGACTAATGTTTCAGCGGGGTATTATTCTACTGGCGGAACATATGCCACAAGAACGGGACAGTCAATATGTCCGGCTGGTTCATATTGCGCTGATGGTGTGAAATATGCTTGTGGTGGTGGGACATATTCTTCAACAACAGGCAATTCGTATTGTACTGCTTGTCAGGCAGGCACCTATAATACAGGAACAGGAAATACCTCTTGTACTGCTTGTCCGGCGGGTACTTATAATACAGGAACGAGTAACACCTCTTGTACGGATTGTCCAACAGGGACCTATAGCACGGGAACAGGAAATTCTTCTTGCACGACTTGTGCGGAGGGGAAATATAACACCGGCACAAAAAACACTGTTGCTTGTAGTCTTACATGTCCGGCCGGATCTCAATGTCCGAATGGGGTTAAGTCTGAGTGTGCTTGTGGAACATACAGTGCTTCCGGTTCAACTTCCTGTTTAACCACTGCAGCGGGACAGTATTCTTATAAGAATTCCGGTTCGCCTAGCAATTGTTCGGCTGGGTATTATTCTGGCTTAAACGGTTCTTGTTCTTGCGCAGCTTGTGCATCAGGCTATACCTCTGCTGCCGGGGCTTCAAGTTGTTTTACTTGCAACGCCGGTTATTATTACAACGGTTCAGCTTGTTCAGCGGTGGGAAAGGGTTATTACTCTCCCGCAAATCAAGTTGCCAGGTATCAGTGTGCCGCCGGGCGCTATGGCAATACAACAACTAATTCCGCTTCAACTTGTAATGGAGCTTGCAGAGCTGGCTACTATTGCCCGACTGGATCGACTAGCGCCACCGAGAATTCTTGCACTATTGGTTATTATTGTACTTCTGGCGTGGGAGCTCCTTTAAATTGCGGTTGCAATGCTTATACTGACAGCGGAGGCCAATCAACTTGTAAATCAATTACGACTTGGACTAAATGGAAGCAGTATTCTTATTCTTACACACTCCTAAATTGTCTTAATCCTAATCTTGCCGAGATAGCACAGATGACAAATCCTGACCATTGCACGTGTTATGGCACTTCTGGCAATTAATCCAAATAATTATTAATAAATATGAAAAAAAAATATATTACCTATTTCTTACTTGTCTTTATTCTCGTAATTGCTGTTGCTTGTCTTGCCTTGGCTTGGAAGGCAAAAGACTCATCTTCGTCAACAGAGAATCAAGATGCTGGAATTATTCAGAAAGAAGAGCAACAGCTAACCCCAATTGAGCCCGAGCTATTAAGTGGACAGGAACTGATAGATTTCGGCATCGTTGATGGAGTGGATGTGCAAGTTATTGAAAGAGCCGAGGACGGAACAATAACGTCTTACATACCTATTACTAGCGGTGAAGATATTATAACGACTAAAGAAGAATTGCAGAAAGTCATTGAGCGAAGCGGCGCTGATCCCATGTTTAACACTTATGTTTCAGAGGATAATTTAGTCGCTCCAAGTTCCGTTTCAAGTCCAGAACCGATTATCGAAAAGGAGACTCCTTTGATGCAATAAAATGAAAGCGGGAAAAATAGTTTCAATCGCTTTGTTATTGGTTGTTACCGCTATTTCTGTGTATTATTTAGCTTTTCAGCCAAAGGATAACGGTTCCAGTTCTTTTAAAGAGCTGGACCGTTTTTTACGTGGAATTGTTTACTCTCCATTTTATCCAGGAGAAACTGGAGGGGATATTCTGCCGGATGACGGGCGCTACGAAAAGCACATGGATATGATTAAAAATCTTGGGGCGGATTCCGTTTCTATATTTGCCGAAAAAATGCCGGCCGGTTTTTTTACCGCTCTTAGTAATAGCGGTTTGTCATATGTTCAGATAATTAACATTAGGCTTTATGATGGGACGGATAATTCTGATCTTTTATCAGAAAAATATCAGGCAAAAGTAATTGAGCACATAAAAGAGGTTATCGATCATAATTATACAGTCGGAAATCCTGATTCTCTAGAATATTTTGTTATTGGGTATGAGATTGAGGCGCCATATATTGCAAATACCGATAGGCTTCATTCCAAAGTTACATCATTTTTAGGAAAAACTTTGGCTTTGGAAAATAGGCGTCCGAGTGAGATTGCTCTGGCAAAGCTTCTTGATGCGGCCCGGACATATGAGAAAGAAAAATATGGCAGGACTCATTTATATGCCCATATCGCTTATCCGGCCTATGGCATTTTAAAACCGGAAGGAGAATATTATACAATGTCTGATTCCGCTTTCTTTCCTGATTTTTTTGATATCTTTGCCATTAATCTTTACCCGTCATATTTTTATGATAAGAATGATGCGTATAAGACTGATAATGAGCTGCCACTTGAAACATCATTTTCCCGTTATCTTAATGTCTTAGACAAAGAAGTGGATAAGCCTATTGTAATCTCTGAACTTGGTTTATCTACCGCCCCTGGTTCGCGCGGCGGTATGCCCATATATGGTTCCGGTACAGACCATGACGCCGCCAAACTTTTTCGTCGCGCTTATCGCGACATATCCCAATTAAATGGTATTAAAGGGCTTTTCTTCTTTGAATTCATGGATGAGTATTGGAAGAATGGGGAAGAGAAGGACGATTCCTTAATTCATAATCCTGATGACCAAGAGGAATGGTTTGGTTTATATTCTGTATCTGATAATGGCTTAGACCAGGTTGCCCTTAATGAAAAAACAGAAATGATCCAGGCGATTATTGGAATATTCGCTCATTAATGAGATAATAATGGAGTGATTTGGTTTATAATTCTTTTATTCTATGTCTTTGATCTTGCTTATAATTTCCATCGCATCTCTTTCGTGGTTGTCTTTTTATGCAGTTGCCTTTTTATATATCAGTCTATCCGCTCCATTCTTGAATCGTAAAAAAAGAAACAAAACTCCGGAACATCAATCCGGAGAGTCTGAACCGGCAACTGTTTTGATTCCGGCTAGGAATGAAGGTAAGGCTGTTCTTGACGCTATTGCCGCCGTTAAACGCCAAGATTATGGCGCTTATATACGCATCTGTCTAATCTTTAAAGATGAATCAGATTCCTCTCTGCCTTTTATTGAAAAAGATTATGGCCATGATAAAGCGATAGAGGTAATTTTTGCTGGTCGGGACGCCAAGAAAGATAAGTTGAATTTTGTTATTCCGAAAGTTAAGGACGGATACATAGCTATTCTCGACGCCGATCATCGCCCTTCGGCTAATTGGATATCTTCTTCTATACGTTTAATACAGGAAACTGGAGCTTCGGCTGTCCAATCTAGGCGCGCACCGCTTGATATTTCTTCATTGCCACAAATCTGGGATTCTAGTCAGAATCATGGTGGAAATGAGTTATTGAATATAGCGCTGTCTGCTTCAGGGAAGAGCGTTTTTTTTACGGGGACAGCTGCTGTTTTTAAAACAGATGTATTGCGCGCCAATCTTTTTGGGGATTCGATAACGGAAGATACTGATTTGTCTTATACTCTTCTTTTGAAGGGGGATAAGATTGTATATAACAATAAAGCTGTTTCCTATGAGGAGGTGGCCCCATCTTTGCAATCATATGTGTTTCGCCGCCGCCGTTGGAGCAGTGGGCATAGCCAGGCTTATTTTAAAAATATCGTAAAAATATTTAAATCACGCCTTTCTTTTTTAGAAAAAATTATTTTATTCTTTCATGGTCGTTTTTATCTTAGCTCGATAGCAGTCCTTGCTTTTAATTTTGTATATGGGATTCATTTTTTTATTCAATTATCAGACAATTATCGTTTGGCAATAGCACTTCTTTCAATATTTTTTTCTTTTTGGCTAAGTTATGCTTTTAGGCAGAAAAAAAGAATATCTCTTGTTGATTTTATTGTCTCTTTGTTATGGATAGCACCGCAGCTTGCTGCCTTGTCGGTATTTGTTCAGATGTTTTTGGGTCTTGAAAGTTATTATTATATATTAAGTTTCCCGTTTGCGAATGAAATGGCGTGGTGGTGGCTTGCTCTTTTTTTATCTCCTCTGACCCCTCTTATTTCGGCAGCTTTTATATTTAAGAATTCGCGTCGTTTTAGGAATCTCTGGCTCATCCCGACTTATCCAATAACATTATTTCTTGATATTTACGCTTGCCTCCTCGGATTTAGCGACCTTCTGCTTGGCCGGGCGCACTGGTCTGTTATAAAGAGAAATAATCGTTATTCTGCCAACTTAGTGCCGGAGGAACTAAGCAGCGGGCTTTCGTCGCAAAAACGGGGAAGAATGAAAAAGAGTCCATACTTATTTGCTCTGATTGGCCTGGTGCTTTTATTTTTCATTAATGAGTTACTAGCCACTGATAATTGCGGCCAGGTGGAGAAGTTTATTTATCCGCCTTTATTAATTAAGCAGGATTCCGGGATTGATTTAGATTTGCAATTAAGAAAAGAAGCTTCTTTAAGCGGCAGCCTGAAAATAATCATCCAGTCCGAGATGTCCGGCAGCAACGTTTTAGAAATGCAGGCGTATGTAGATGGTAAAAAAGAGAAAGAAATACTTGTTCCGGAAGGGAATGGAATAGTGCTGGAAAAGGAATATCCTTATGGTTTTAATAAGCATGATATTATATTTAAATTCAAGAAGCCCGGCTCTTTAAGCGGGGATATTTGTCGGCGCAGCATTTCGTTTACAACAGTATATAAAGAGATAAAAGGATCTGACTTTTTTTTGAACGGAGAAAAATATTTGGTTAAGGGCATGATCCCATCTTTTTTCGGCGGTCGGAATGCTTTAAGCATAGATTTGGGATTCAAACAAATCAAAGAAGCCGGAATAAATACAATACGATTTTATCATGGCGCAAATTCAAAAATGATGGAGATGGCGGCGAAGTACGGCCTTATGATTATTGATCAGCCCGATCGTTCAACTTGGAGCGATTTTGATGTGAGGGACAAATCGGAAGTTAATTCATTTATTAATAGGTATAAAGATTTGGTTGCAAGCCATGATGATGACCCCTATCTTCTTTGGACTGGTCTTGGTAACGAATGGGAATTAAGTCCTAATAAGCCGCCTAGTTATTTTTCCGGCTATGTTTATCGGATTCTTGGCCAAGCGTCGCACCTCGTTTCAAACTTTCCAAGCACTTATTCTACTTATTTTACTTTTCTGGATAATCCGATTGATATTGCTTCTATAAATATGCTGGATAATGGCCGTGTTTATTGGCAAAAGGCGATTGATGTTCTCTCGGGAAGCGGCAAGCCTTTTTACGCTAGCGAATTCGGTGGTTTTGTCGCCTTTCTGGAGGACACTGTTCCGGAAATAAGGTATGAGAGGATGTTTCGGGAATGGGAATCTCTTTTGGCTCATGGCGGTCTGGGCGCTAATTTTTACGAATCGCATGATAACTGGGCTCAGCCTCTTGTTTATGGTTATAATGATCCTTTGAAGCCTGAGAAGAGCGATGATAAGAGGGGATATTGGGACGCGGATAATAAGGCAAAACTTGAATTGGATGCTCTTAAGAGATTAGTTTCTGATATTGAAGCTTCATCGGCCGCTTCTTATATTGAAGATTGTTCGGGAACTGTAGAAATCAAGATGGAAAATAGGAGGGATTATAACTTGAAGGGCGTGGTTATGCAATATGGAAATGAAACTATAGACATAGGTGATTTTTCACCGCATGAAATAAAAAATGTTGCGGTTCGGGCTGATTTTTTCGGCAGCCAAGGAGGCGTTTATGATGTTTTGTTCTCCTATACCACCCATTCCGGACTGATAAATTATTCTTCTTGGAAACTATCCTTGCCTTGTCTCGGTAAAAAGCCAATCGTTATGAATGACGATTTTTATAGCCAAGAAAATAAGGGAGAGGCTGTATCTGGACGCTTGATAACTTCATCGGTTCTTGATGTGGTTATTCCGGAGGACTGGACAAAATTCCGCCTTAACGGTAAAGAATACGGCAAGACATCGCCGCGTCAAAAAATAGATTTAGGCGGGCCTTATCGCAATGCTTTGAATATGGAAATATCTCGAGACAATAAGACATGGTCAGAGTTTAAAGATGATGATAGCGTGGTTGAGGGCGGCAGATATTATATCAGGTTTAATTGGCCGGAAAACGGCGGCGGAAAAGAATATTTAATCATGGGCGGAATGGGATCCGAAGAAGCGATTTTTTATACTAATCAAGGGACAAAAAAAATCACTTTGCATAGTTATAGGGAAAATACTGTTCCGGCATCAGAAATCGGCAGCCCCCATCCCGGGGATTTAGTGACATATTCGATAGAAAGGAATGACGTTAATTATATCGATTACGATGTGACAAAAAGGACTTTTGATTGCCCTGTTATTGTCAAAGATGATATACTTGTCGGCCTGGAGATGCCAAAAGTTTTTTCAGTTAATGAAATTAGCCTGGAAAAGGCGGAATAATTTATTCTTGCCCGGGTTTTTGAAAATGCTATAATAGTCTCAAGGCAGTTTTAATCGGGAATTTAACATTGTATTAATGAAATTAAAAATATGCGAAATCAAGGCGGCGACGATAAAAAAATTGAAGAATTATTAACAAGAGGCGTTGAAGAGATTATTAGCGGGGAAAATTTGAGAAAAAAACTCAAAAACGGGAAAAAGCTTAATGTTAAGCTTGGCATAGATCCAACCAGTCCAAATATACATTTAGGCCGATCAATTCCGCTGTTAAAATTAAAAGATTTTCAGGATTTGGGCCATAAAATAGTGCTGATAATCGGCGATTTTACCGGCTTAATCGGCGATACTTCTGATAAAAACAGCGAAAGGCCGATGCTATCGGAGGATATTATAAAAAATAATTTAAAGACTTATATAGATCAAGCCGCTAAAATTATTGATATTAAAAAAGCTGATATTTTTTATAATAGCGAATGGTTGTCTAAACTCGGATACATGGAAATTGGGCGGCAAGCCGATATTTTTTCGATTAATGAGTTTATTTCTCGTGAAAATATCAGCCGCAGATTAAAAGATGATAAAAGAGTGTCTCTGCGTGAATTGCTTTATCCTTTAATGCAAGGCTATGATTCTGTGAAAGTTAAAGCCGATGTCGAAATAGGCGGAACGGACCAGAGATTTAATCTTTTGGCCGGCAGAGACTTGCAGAGACTTTATAATCAAGAGCCTCAGGATATTATTACCAACCCTTTGATTGAAGGTTTAGATGGCCGTAAAATGAGTTCCAGTTTCGGCAATACCGTTAATCTTTTTGATACTCCAAATGACATGTTCGGCAAAATTATGTCTCTAAAAGATGATTTTATTATTAAATATTTCACTTTGCTGACACGATTAGACATGCAGGTAATCGATGGTTATTCTAAAAGCCTTTCCGATGGCGTTAACCCAAGGGATATTAAAATAAAATTAGCTTTTGAAATAGTAAAACTTTATCATTCCGAAGAAGATGCAAATCGCGCTGCGCAATATTTTACCGACACGTTTACACAAAAGAAAATGCCAACTGAATTGGAGGAATTTAAGGCGTCCAAGTATGATATTGTATCGATTTTAATTGATAGCAAACTGGTCTCTTCAAAATCTGAGGCTAGAAGAATTTTGGAGCAGGGCGGTGTAAAAGTGGCTGGCCAAGTAATAAAAGAGTTTGATTATGTTGTAGCGCCTGGTTCAGTTTTGCAAAAAGGAAAGGTCAAATTTTTAAAGATTGCGTGAGCTCGGCAAAGCTTCTTGCTTGTGTTTTTGAAAAATGCTAAAATATATTTGAAGCTTGATTCAAAGCTTAATTTATTAATAAAAAGAATATGAGAAAATCATTAGTAGGACCACTTTTAACTGTCATTGCCGTATTGCTTGTCTCGGCAATGTTCGTTTATTTTTACATTTCTATTAATAAGCTGGAAAAGAAGGCTATCGGAATTCAATCCGCTGCCGTAACTGATGCTGGTAAGTTATCAGCAGTTATAAATTTCTTTAATTCCAACCTAAATGCCCAGGCTAATAAATAAAACTTTAAACATTTCGACAAGAAACCCTCGTTTAAGTCGAATTGATAATAATACGAATAAAAATATGAAAAAAGATTTTATCTTTCCTTTGATTGTTGGTTTAATTCTTGGTGCTTTAGTTATGCTTTTTTGGCAGTTTAACGCTCGTTTAAACTCCGTTCGCGCTGCTTTAACCCAGCTTGATTCTGCTACCGCCCAAAACACTAATTCCGTTAATGAAATCGTTAATTTCATCAATCAGGCAACCGGCGGACAACAAAACGGTGCTGCTAATCAACAGGCTCCAGTCACCCCGGAACAGAAATAATAGTAAATGAGTAAGAGAAGTTTTTCTTTAAAAAGCCCTGTTTTTAACAGGGCTTTTGTGATATAGTAAACTTGTCAGTTTAAAAAAATCTTTAAGTTCTGTTATAATTCGAGAAAATTGATAAAGATATGGACAAGAAAGCCGCTGCCGAAAAAATAGAGAAGCTAAAGCGAGAAATTGATATTCATCGTTATAACTATCATGTTTTGGATAAGGAGACAATGTCGCCGGCCGCTTTGGATAGTTTAAAAAATGAACTTTTTCGTCTAGAAAATGAATACCCCGAGTTAATAACGCCCGATTCTCCGACACAGCGCGTTTCCGGTGAAGCGCTTGATAAGTTTGAAAAGGCCGTTCATAGCGCGCCGATGATATCTCTTTTTGATGCTTTTAGCGAAGCCGATATGTTGGCTTGGCGAGAGAGAAATGAAAATTATCTTGGCAGATCATTAAAAGCTGATTATTATTGTGAACTAAAGCTTGATGGCTTAGCAATCAATTTGCGTTATGAAAAAGGCCTGTTGGTACGTGGTGCGACCAGGGGTGATGGCAAGAT
>CAZREL010000010.1:0-4566 GCA_964599385.1 uncultured Gammaproteobacteria bacterium | reverse complement strand
CGCCAACTTGATTCGAAAATTACTGCTTCCAGAAAACTTGATTTTTACGCTTATGATATTTTATTAAGCGATTCCGGCGGGAAGTTATTATCTCGCGGCGACGTCATAAAAGAACGTGCCATGGCCGACAAAGTCAGTGCTTTGCTTGGTTTGAAAACTTTGCATTGGAATAAGTTGGTCGGCGATTTGGATAAGGTTTTTTCTTTCTATAAGGATATTGAAAAAAAGCGCGAATCTTTGCCTTTTGAAATTGACGGTGTTGTAGTAAAAGTTAATGATTTGAGGATGTGGGAGGTTTTGGGTATTGTCGGTAAGGCGCCGCGTTATATGATGGCCTATAAATTTTCTGCCGAGCAAGCGACAACAAAATTGCTTGATGTTATTTGGCAGGTTGGTCGCACCGGTGCTTTGACACCGATTGCGGTTTTGGAACCGGTGGCGGTTGGCGGCACAACAGTTAGTCGCTCAACCTTACATAATTTTGATGAGATAAATCGTTTGGAATTAAAAATCGGTGATACGGTTATTATTGAAAGATCGGGTGATGTTATTCCGAAAGTTGTTGAGGTAATTAAAGGTTTACGCGATGGAAAAGAAAAAAATATTAAAGCGCCGGAATTTTGCCCGATTTGCGATAGCAAGGTTGAGCAAGTTGGTGATGAAGTAGCTTACCGTTGTCTTAATAAGCGTTGTTATGCCGTTAATTTGCGTCGTTTGAGCCATTTTGTTTCAAAGGGGGCGGCCAATATGGAGGGATTGGGACCGAAAGTTGTTGAACAGCTTTTGGACGAAGGCTTGATTCGCGATGCGGCCGATTTGTATTTCATCAAGAAAGATGATTTGTTGAATTTAGAAAGATTTGCTGAGAAGAAAGCTGATAATGTTATAGAGACGATAAATAAAAAACGCCAACTTGAGCTTGCTCGTTTTATTTATGCTCTTGGCATTCGTCATGTTGGTGAAGAAACGGCCGACACTCTTGCTAAGGAAATTTACAAGAGTCTTAGTGTTAAAAATTTGTTATTATTTTTCCAAAATCATGATATTGAATATTTTTCCGAACTGCCCGATATTGGTCCGATTGTAGCGGAAAGCATTGTTGAATTTTTTCAAGATGCGCATAATCTTGAGTTACTGGATAAGTTTGCGTCAGCTGGTTTGAGTTTGATTTATAAAAATAAAGCTGCCAAAGCTTCTTCCTTACATCCTTTTTTTGGCAAAACTTTTGTTTTAACAGGAACTTTACCAAGTTTGACACGAGATGAGGCTAAAGATAGAATAAAAGCGATAGGAGGGAAGGTTTCGTCTGCTGTTAGTCGTGAAACCGATTATGTTTTAGCGGGAGATGAGGCTGGTTCTAAACTCAGCAAAGCTAAGGAATTAGGAGTTAAAATAATTGATGAGAAGGAGTTTTTGGAAATAATTGGCAGTTAAGCAGGTTCGCTCAAAATCGGATAAAATAAAAACCTCCCGGTTAAAGGAGGAATTTATATTCGCTTCGCAATGGTTGCATTGAACGACTACTTAACATGATTATTTTAGCAAAAAATTTTTTTTGAGTCAATATCGAAAATATCTTGTGGACCGGCGGGGAGTCGAACCCCGGAAACGAAAATGTTAAGTAATCGTTCGCAACCTCTGCCCGGCCCACTAAATAAGTCTAACACGGTGGCGATTGGCGAAAGTTTAAATAGTTATAAAGTTGAAATAAATTTATGAAATTGAAAGCCGAAGAAATAAAACATATTGCCGAATTATCGAGATTGGAACTTAGTGCGGCGGAAGAAGAGAAATTCGGCGGACAACTGTCTTCAATTTTGGATTATGTTAAAACTCTTGAGGAAGTTGATACACGCAATGTTCCGCCAACAGCTTTTGTTGGTAATTTGAGCGATGTTTGGCGCGCTGACAAAGCCAAGTCTTGGCCGCAAGATGAAAATGACTTAGCTTTATCACAAGGCGAAATGGAAGATGGTTTGGTAAAAGTAAAAAGAGTTTTATGAATTTAAATGAACTGACAATAAAAGAGGCCAGAGAATTGCTTGATAGCGGTCAAACAACTTCTGCGGCGATAACTGAAGCTTGTTTGCAAAAGATTGCTGAATTAAACCCTATTCTTAATGCCTGTCTTTTAGTTGATGAGGACGGAGCCTTAGCGGCTGCTCGCGAGGCGGATGCTCGTCTGCAAAACGGAGAAAAAGGGGGTTTACTCGGCATCCCTTATCTTTGCAAGGATAATATAATGACTAAGGGCTTGAGAACAACCGCTTCTTCAAAAATTTTGGAAAACTATATCGCTCCATACGATGCGACAATAATTAAAAAATTAAAAGCGTCCGGGGCGGTTCTGCTCGGCAAGACTAATCTTGATGAGTTTGCCCACGGTGCTTCAACGGAAAATTCGGCGTTTGGCCCGACTAAAAATCCGCTTGATATTTCTCGTGTTCCGGGAGGCTCTTCCGGCGGCAGTGCGGCGGCCGTGACCGCAAACATGTGTTTGTTTGCTATTGGTTCTGATACTGGTGGTTCTATACGCCAGCCAGCCAGCTTCTGTGGTATCTATGGCTTAAAAACAAGTTATGGCCGCGTGTCGCGTTTTGGTCTTTTATCAATGACCTCTTCAACCGATGTTATCGGCCCTTTAGCTAAATCTGCTTATGATGCGGCTATGGTTCTTGATGTTATTGCTGGGCCAGATGAACTCGATGCTACAACGGCGATGGATAAGAATTTTTCTTTTGTAAAAAATATCGGTAAGACTGAGTCGTTATCCGGTTTGCGGGTTGGTTGGCCGAAAGATTATTTTATTGCCGGCTTGAATAAAGACATTGAAGCCAATTTAAAAAAAATGGCCGATAAACTAGTTTCTCTTGGAGCAACCTTGATTGATATTGAGCTGCCTTATACCAGATTTGGTATACCGGTCTATTACATTATAACCCCATCAGAAATCAGTTCTAATTTAGCTCGCTTTGATGGTATTGCTTGGGGTTTAAGTGATGAGGAGTCAAAGAATTTACAAGAACTTTATAAGAAGAGTCGTGGCCGCGGTTTTGGTCCAGAAGTGAAACGCCGCATTATGCTTGGCACCTACGCTTTATCGGCCGGCTATTATGATGCCTATTATAAAAAAGCTCAGGCGGTTAGAACTTTGATTATCAAAGACTTTGAAAAAGCTTTTGAATCGGTTGATATAATTCTAACTCCGACTTGTCCGCATCCGGCCTTTAAAATCGGTGCACAAAGTGATGATCCTTTGGCAATGTATTTGGAGGATATCTTTGTGACCGGTGCCAGTTTGGCTGGTTTGCCGGCCATGTCTATTCCGGCCGGAAGCGTTAAACCAAAAGATGGCGATAAGGAACTGCCGGTTGGCGCCCAGCTCATCGCACCTTATTTGAAAGAGTCGGAAATTATTAAGGTTGCCGATTTGTTATCAAAGTAAAAATTTTAAAAAATAAAATAATATTTGTTATATGATGTTTAGCAATAAAGAAGATAACCGTGATTATAGCGGCAAGAAATACCTTCTTATCATCATCGTGTTAATGCTCATTGCGGCTCTTGGCTTATCAATCGCCAGCTTGTTTAAAAATGAACAGAAACCGGAATTTAATAATAAGCCTCTTTTTGAGGCGGAAGAGAATGCCGCATCAAAAGAAAGTGAAGAGGCGGTTATACAAAGTTATTCAGTGGAGGTGAAGCCGGAACTGCAAACCGGCGATAAAATTATCGGTAATTCCGAAGCAAGTTTGAAAATTTTTGTCTACGAAGATTATGGTGATATTTTGAGCGCTAAATTTAATGACACCTTAAGTGAGATATTGAATTTAAAGAACGATAATATAGCTATTGTTTTTCGCCCTTTTATATCATCATCTAAATCGGCGGAAAATGCCTTAGCTCTTGAATGTTCCGGTGAGAATGGAGAATGGAGATTAATGCGTGAAAAGATTTTTAACTTCATGCTTAACAAGGAAAAATTTGAAGTTGATATTGATCCTGGTCAAGAAAATACCTATTATGCTGAAAAAATTGGTTTAAATACAGAAGCTTTTAACAGCTGCTTGACTAATGAGAGAAAATCGGGAAAAATAGAACAGTTAGTTGACGTTGCGACTCAAAATGGCGTGAAGGGAAGCCCAACGATCTTTGTTGGCGAAGAAATGATTTTAGGCGCCAGACCTTGGGAGGATTACACGGATTCAAATGGTGATAAAATCGAAGGTTTAAAGTCGCTTGTTAGTCGTGTTTTGGAAAATAAATAAATTGACCGCCCTTTTTAAGGGCACAAGGAGAGTTCGCATAGTGGTCGAGTGCGCTCGCTTGGAAAGCGAGTAAACCTTCACCGGTTTCGGGAGTTCGAATCTCCCACTCTCCGCAGAACGGGACGAAGCGAGTCTAAAAGCTCATTTCGTCCTTTTTTTATCGGCATTTTTGAAAGTTCGAACGCGGCTATTTTGGCATTTAGGAGTTCGCGATTATTTTCTATCGGTAGCAGCCATTTGAAAGCTAATATTTCAAGTTTTTTGTCTTCAAGGAAAAAGTTCGAACCGAAATTGCGTA
>CAZREL010000009.1:0-24987 GCA_964599385.1 uncultured Gammaproteobacteria bacterium | reverse complement strand
AAGCGAAAGAGGGGAATTGGAAATTACCGATGTCAATAATTTTTATTTGGAAAAGGGCGAACTCGAAGTGGCAATGGTTGAAGGAGAGTGGCTTGATGCCGGGACTTTCGACAGCCTCTTAAAGGCGCAAAATATTGCCAAAGAAAAGTTGGCCGGAAAAATGATTATTTGATTATGGATCTTGCTATCGGTGTCATCGCCTACAATAATAGCTCCTCGCCTTATCTGCCTTTCTTTTTGCCGAGTTTAAAAAGAGCCCTGGAAGCTTCGGGGTTTTCGTCTTTTCGTCTTTTTATTTGCGATAATAGTGATTTGAAGGATATCAGTAATAAAGAAGAGATTGACAGGTTTTTGTCAGAAAACAAGGATTTCCCTTTAATCTATTTTCGTTCCAAAGGGAATATCGGTTTTTCTGCCGCTTATAATATAATGATTTCCAAAGCGCGTGAAGAGGCGGCGCGGTATTTTTTGGTTGTTAATCCCGATGTTATATTTGACGAGAAGGCGATTAAGGAAATGAGAAGAGCGATTGAATCAAATTCTTCTCTGGGCTCGGTGGCGCCAAGAATCATGAATTGGGATTTTAAAAATTCCAAGCTTGGCGAGAAAATAGATTCTTTGGGAATAGTTATGTTGCCCGGTTTAAAGTTTATCGATTGCGGCCAAGGGGAAAAGAACTCCGATTATACTCAAAAAAGTATTTCCATCCTTGGACCAAGCGGTGCTTGCGGTCTGTTTAGCTTAAAAGCCCTGGCTTCGGTAGCGGAAAAAAGAGGCGGCAATACCCAATACTTCGATGAAAGATTTTTCATGTACAAGGAGGATTGTGATTTGGCTTATCGTTTGTTTTTATCAGGTTATGGGTCGAAGTATGTCGGTTCTGCCATTGTTTATCATGATAGAACAGCAGCCTCTTCGGGGCAGGGTTTTAGGCATAAAATGCTTGACAGAAAGGGTAAGAGCCGTCAAATTCGTGTTTGGTCCTTTTTAAACCAGCATCTTATTTATTGTAAATTCTGGTCTAAGCAGAATTTTAATGCTAAATTCTTGATTTTTCGTCGAGTTTTGGCTTATTTTATTTTTTCGCTAATATTTGAGAGATTTCTTTTAAAACAATATTTTGTTTTGCTGAGATTGATAAAAAAGGCTTAAACGCTTGACTAATATAAAATAATGTGATAGATTGCTATTGATTGTAAAGACTAAGTAGCAATTTTTTTATATGGAAAATTTACTGGAAAAAATGATCAAGGAAGAGAAAATTGAAGAATTAGCTCGCCTTGATGCCATTGAAATCGTTAATTCATTATTTTCTGATTTATTGGACAGAGAAAAAGATATTTTATCTCGACGTTTTGGTTTATCTGGCGACAGAAACGAAACATTGGAAAAAATTGGCAGCTTGCACAATTTAACCAGAGAAAGAGTCAGGCAAATTGAATCTGCCAGTATTAAAAAAATCAAAAAATTAGAAAAACTGGAAAATTACGTTGAGGTTCTAAGAGGTGCCGTTAACAGTCTTTTGGAGGAGCATGGCGGAGTTATTAGACGTGATTATTTGCTCGATATCTTAACTGTCATCGCTTTAGAAATAAATAATAAGACCAATCCTGATAATCCTGATTACGAAAAGAATAGACAGTCTTACAGAAATAATTTTAATTTCCTTATTTCTAAATTGATGAACGATGATTTGGAAATCGTCGGTTCAAGCGAAGATTTTAATCCTTCAATTAAGAAAAAGGAAGCAAAAATCGATCACTTGAAAGAGTTGGCTGATGATTTGATGAAAAAAGTTGATGTAATGAAGAAAGCTTTATCAACCGAAGAGCTTATTGAATTATTAAAACAGCTGGATTCGTATAATAAATATCAAGCACAGTTTGAAAGAGAATATTCTTTGGATATTACTCCCGTTTTTAAGAGCCGGTTGTTTCCGGATAAAGCGGAGGTTATTAATAATAACAAGATCTTATACTCTTTAATTCAGGCGGTTAAGAATTTAGAGCAGAACAAGTTCGGTGAATGGGGTGTTGCCGATTGGAGTGAAATTAAGCCAAAGACTGTTAATGATAAGATTTATTTGGTTTTGAAGCATCAGGGAGAACCGATGCACTTCACTGAAATTGCCAAAAAAATCAATGAAATAGGCTTTGATAAAAAGAGCGCTAACGCCGCCACTGTCCACAATGAATTGATTCTGGATGAAAGATATATGTTAACCGGACGCGGAACTTACGGACTTAAAGAATGGCAAAAAGCTTAAACATAAAACAAAGGATTCAAAGGCCCGACTGTTAATCAGTCGGGTTTTTGTTTTTATTGCGTTTTGTGTTAAAATATAAGGGTAAAATCAGATTAAAAACAGCTATTTGTATAGTTGAATTTTTATGAATATAGTCATTGATTTAAGGTCTCTGGAGCATTTTATAAATTTGCAACCGGATCAAATGTTTTGGGTTTTTTTCACTAATTTTGCCTGGCCTTTTTTGGGCTTGCTTTTTGTTATTGGAGTAAGAGACCTTTATCTTTATTGGTTAAGGGGGAAGTGGGGTGCTAATCATAAATTTGTCATGCTTGCGATTGATATTCCCAGAGGCAATGAACAGTCGCCAAAAGCGGTTGAAAACATGTTTACTTATTTTGCCGGCGCCCACGGTTCGATAAACTTTTTTGAAAAATGGTTTGAGGGCCTATATCAGAAATCATTCAGCTTTGAAATCGTCAGTCTTGAGGGTTATACCCAATTCATCATTAGAACGCCGGTTGAATGGCGTAATTTAGTGGAGAGCGCTGTTTATTCTCAATATCCCGATGCGGAAATTAGTGAGGTGGAAGATTATGTTAATTTGGTACCGCATAAAGTTCCAGATGAGGAATATGATTTTTGGGGCGTGGAATTCGTCCAGGGGGCGCCCTCGGCTTATCCCATTAAGCTCTATAAAGAATTTGAACATGTTATTGGTCCAAGCGAGATGCAGTTTAAGGACCCGATGGCCAGTTTGATGGATCTGTGCGGTTCTTTGCGCCAGGGAGAGAATCTGTGGTTTCAAATTATTGTTACTCCGACAGATTTTTCTTGGATAAAAGATTCCGAAAAAGAAGCCAATAAAATTTTAGGCAGAAAACCTAAAGTTAAAGAAAGTTTGGCGATGAAAGGCGTGACGGCATTGGGCGAAGCCAGTGAGTTTTTTTATCCGATTTGGGGCGATATAGATGGAAGCGCCAAGAAAGAAGATAAGCCAAAAACCATGATGGACCTTTCTCCGGCGGAAAAGGAGAAGATAGAGGCAATCCAGCAAAAAGCTTCCAAGATCGGTTTTGAGGCTAAAATGCGTGTCATTTACATGGCCAAAAAAGAAGTAATGAATAGAGGTAAGGTCGTGGCTGGTTTTGTCGGTTATATGAAGCAATTCATTTCTTTGAATTTAAATAATTTAAAACCGGAGATGAAAAAGACAGCCACCAAGACGGCTTATTTTCGTAAGGTGCCTCGTTTAATTGCCAAGAAGAAAAAATTGTTGAATGCCTATATTGATCGTTCCGACGGCGTCGGGGCTAATGCCGGAATTTTTAATATTGAAGAACTTGCCACGCTATGGCACTTTCCGGTTGAAGCCAGCGTTAGAGCGGCTATGGTTCAGAAAGCTCCAGGGCGAAAGGCTGATGCCCCGGCTTCTTTGCCGTTAGAAAGTTTGCAGGATGACAGGTCCGAGAGTTTTATGAATTTTATCGCTAATTCCGATGAATCGTCCGATGACTCATCGGAGAATATGGAAAATTTTAAAGAGGATAATGCCTCTTCCACTCCGCCAGATAATTTACCTTTTGTTTAAAGTTTATGAGAATCGGAATTGATGCTCGCTTCTATGGTCCGTCCGGCAAGGGTTTGGGCCGTTATACCAAGGAAGTTGTTGATAATATAATTAAGATTAATGAAAAAGCCGGGGAGAACGGCTTTGATTATGTTGTCTTTTTGAGTAAAAGCAATTTTGATGAATTTGAAATAGATTCTCCTCATGTTGAGAAAGTATTGGCTGATTGTTCTTGGTATACTTTACGGGAACAATTTAGAATGCCGGCTCTTATTAAAAAAGCGAATCTGGATTTAATGCATTATCCGCATTTCAATGTTCCGATATTTTCGCCAGTTAAATTTGTTGTGACCATCCACGATTTGATTTTAACTCATTTCCCGACAATGAGGGCAACCACAAAAGGGAGAATGATTTATTGGTTGAAGAATTTAGCCTATCGCGTGGTAATATTTTCCGCTTTAAGGAAAGCTGAAAAAATTATTACCGTTTCGGAATTTACCAAAAACGATATTATTGATAATTTCAAAGTTTCCAAAGATAAAATCATAGTGACCTATGAAGGTGCAGCCGAGCTTGGCGGAGGAGGGGATTTTAAATTTTATTCCAAATTGAATCAGGAGGATTTAATCGAGAAAAATTTTTCCTTAAGCGGCGATTTTTTATTGTATGTCGGCAGTGCTTATCCGCATAAGAATTTAGAAATTCTTTTATCGGTTTTTGAGTCTTTGCGCCGGCAGAATTACCCCTTGCGACTCGTGCTTGTCGGTCGTTCTGATTATTTTTATGAACGCTTAAAAAAGAAAGCCGAAGAAATGGCTTTGTGGCGTAAAGATGATAGCTCTTCCGCGGTTTTATTTACCGGCTATGTTCCCGATGAGCAATTGATCGATTTTTATTCCAAGGCTAAGGCTTATATTTTTCCTTCTCTTTATGAGGGCTTTGGCCTGCCTCCTTTGGAGGCAATGTCAAAATTGTGCCCCGTGCTCAGTTCCGACCAAGCGTCTTTGCCGGAAATTCTTGGTGAGGCCGCTTTGTATTTTAATTCGAAAGATCCTTTGGATATTGAAAATAAAATTAAAGAAATCTGCGGCAATGAGTCTTTGCGCCAAAATCTCATTGCTTTGGGAAAAGAAAGAATTAAGAATTATGATTGGTTGAAGTGCGCCTCTTTAACGCAGACCGTTTATTTTGAAGTCCTAAAAAAGAAATAGATGTTTTTTAGCAAGAACCAAAAAACAAAGAATCAGGAATTAAAAACCGTTTCCGCTAATGGTGCCGGTTTGATTGTGGATCTGCGCCGCAATGTCCCGGTTGCCGCCGCTGTATCGAAGCCTAAAGAAAAAGCTCTGAAGAAGAAAGATAGTTTGCCGGAAAAAAATTCGTTTTTTAAAAATGATATTTTAAAAATTTCCTTATCAAATTCTAAGGACCTTGTTGAAGAAATTCGCGAAGACATAAAACTTGAGGTAAAAAGGGAATTGGCGCCGGTAGTTAAAAAAGAAATAGAACCATTGATAAAGAAAATACGCCGCTTGCGTTTTAGAAAAAAACAAGCCTGGAGGTTTGCCAAAATAAAAGAAGAAATATTGAGTGCTAAGCCGATAATAAATTCACGGCGTTCTTGGTATGATATTTCCCGTTTTTTGGGGGCGAAGAAGAAAAGGAGAAAAGAAAATTCACCTTCTCGATCGGCTTTGTCTTTTTTGATTTTTTTGATTTTACTTATCGTTCCTTTTAAGATACTGGCCTCTTTCGGTATTTTAAATATTAAAGATTTTGAAAATGCGGTCATGGAAAAGTCATTGAGCGGCGTGAATTCATTATTGGCGGCCGCCGATTCCGTCTCTCATTTTGATTTAAGAAATGCCGACTCCGAACTGGCCAAGGCCGGTGCTGATTTTTTATCGGCTCAAGAAGATTTGAATCAAATAAACGACACTATTTTTTCCTTAGCCGCCTTATCTTCCGATCCAAAGTTAAAATTGGCCGCTAACAGCAAGAAATTTTTGGAAGCCGGTGCCGTCGCTTCTTCTTTGGGAAGAAATTTAATTCAGGCAAGCGATAAGCTGTTCTCCGGGCAGGCCGATTTCGGCGATTCTCTGGAATCATTCTTGTACTACGGGCGTTTAGCGGCTAACGACGCCGAAAAACTTCAAGAGCTCGTTTCTTCCATTAAGCCGGAATCTTTACCGGAGGAATATCGTGATAAATTTGTCTACATGCAAAGACAGGCCGATTTGTTATCGAAAAATCTCGGCAGCTTTGTTGATATGGGGGAAAACCTGAAAGATCTTCTTGGTCTTAGCTATGATAAGCGCTATTTGCTTATTTTCCAAAATAATTCGGAAATGAGAGGCAGTGGAGGATTTTTAGGAAGCTATGCTTTGGTTGATATAAGAGATGGGAAGATAAAGAATTTAGAGGTGCCTGCCGGCGGTTCCTATGATTTGGAGGCCGGTTTAAAGGGTAAAAAATTGATTGCGCCAAAGCCTTTGTGGCTCGTTAATCCGCACTGGAATTTCTGGGATGCCAACTGGTGGCCGGATTGGCCCAAGACAGCTCGTTTTCTAATGGATTTCTATGAGAGAAGCGAAGGGCCGAGCGTCGACGGAGTAATTAGCTTAACTCCGAGTGTTGTTGAAAAAATGCTCGAGATAAGCGGTCCGATTGATATGAGCGCCGAGTATGGCGTCGTAATAACTTCGGAGAATTTTTGGGAAAGCGTTCAAAAGATAGTTGAATATAAAAATCTTGAAAAAACACATCCAGAGGCCCTGTCCGGCTTAAATGCCACAAGCAGCCCCATTGTTGCCGCTATACCGCTTGAGCAGGATTTGGAAAATAATGCGGCCAATAAGCCGAAGAAAATAATTGGTGATTTGATGGCGAGGATGTTGGAAATCATGCCTCAAAAATTAAGCCGTGAAAATTTACCGGCTATAGCCTCTATTTTTGAAGAGAGTGTTAGAGGGAAGCATGTTTTGTTTTATTTTAAAAACGAAAAAGCGCAGGCGGAAATTTTGCGCCGCGGTTTGGGCGGGGAAATAAAAGATACGGCGGCCGATTATTTGCAGATAGTCGATGCTAATATTGCCGGACAGAAAACCGATCGATTAATAAGCAGAAAGGCCGACTTGGAAACCGAAGTTTTGCCCGACGGATCGGTAATTAATACCCTGCATATTACAAGAACTCATCAGGGGATAAAAAACGAAGCCTTAACCGGTGTCCGCAATGTTAATTGGTTGAGAATTTATGTTCCGGCCGGCAGTGAACTTATTTCAGCTTCCGGTTTCAGGGAGCCGGATGCATCTTATTTTTCCGAACCGGATGAGACGGCAGAAAGTTTATCGGAATTAATTGATGAGGATAAAGCCATGGTTCATGAGGATAGCGGCGTGAAAATATATTCCGATAGCGGTAAAACCGTTTTTGCTAATTGGACCATGACAGATCCGGGTGAAAGCAGTGAAATCACTTTCCGTTATAAGCTGCCTTTTAATTTACGTGAGCTCTCGGAGAATAAGAACGATTCATCTTGGTTGGCGCGTTTGAATGATTGGCTCAATCCTCAAGATGATTTAATTTTCCCTTATTCCTTGCTTATACAAAAACAACCCGGTGCTTGGCCGATAGACTTTAATATATCAATGGCGAAACCTTTTGGTTATGAGGTATTTTGGCGCCAAGATGGCAGTGATCGCGATTTGATGGACAATTTTTCTCGCTCTAATGTCGTTTGGCGAGAGTCATGGGTTTTTGATAAGGATAAGTTTGCCTCAGTTTTGTTTAAAAAAGAAAAATAAATATATGCCAGTATCTAAGAAAATCAAAAGCCGGAGTTTTTCTGTTAAGAAAGAATTAAATCCGGAGAAAAAAGTCGCTTCCGGCTTGGCTTCTTTTGTCGAGAGGCCCGTACCGGAAGAGGAAGAGGTTGCCGATTTTGAGAAGGCAATAAAAAGAGAGGTAAGAGACATGGAAATCGATTCTCATCTTCGCGATGTTTATAGCGATAAACGCGGTCGGCAGGTTGATGTTGGAAAGATGAAAGTCAAGAAAAAAAGACATCCTTTTTTGTCTTTTTTGAGATCTTTTATTTTCATTGCTATTTTTGTCGGAGCGGCATATTACGTTTATGACAATTATATCGATAAGAGCGGAGATATAAGTTCTCTGAAGATAAATTTAAGCGGTCCGGAGAAAGTTGTGGCCGGAGAGGAATTTTCTTACAAGATTGAATATAGCAATCCAACCAAGTTTGTTTTATCCGATGTTTATTTGGAAATGCAATATCCTGATAATTTTATTTTCACTTCCGCTTCTGTTTCTCCAAAGACCGGTAACTACGCCTTTTCTTTGCCGGATTTAAATCCTGGCGAAAAAGCATCTTTAACTATTATTGGAAATTTGATTAATGTTGCCGATTCGGCTAATTTAGCAGTCGCTCGGTTAAGCTATTTGCCGGGGAGTTTTTCCAGCCGCTTTAAAAAAGAATCTTCAATTTCTACCATTGTCAGCGGACCAAGTTTTAATGTCGATATCATGAGCCCGAGCGCCGTTTTTATCGGACAAGATAATGAAGTAAAAATTAACTTTTCCTCTCCTTTGGAGAATAGCCATCCGGAATCCCTGTCCGATTTTGATATAGTTTTTAGTTTGACAGATGGTAGCGGAGCGGAAATAGATACCGCTTCTTCTTCGGTCGAAAAAAATGACAATGATAGTGCCAGTACGACAAAAATTAGCGTTAAGAAACAAGCGCCCTTTGTTTGGCAAATTGGCGGCTTGCGTCCCGGCATGGATCGCCAGGAGGTCGTATTTAATTACAAAGTTAAGAATAAGCTTGATGATTTTGAGTTAAAGATTTCTTTGCATAAGCGTTTCGGCGAGAAGGATTATACTTTTTTCGAAAAAAATATCAAGCCGAATTTGGTTTCCAATGATTTAAATTTAACTCTATTTTTAAATGCTTCCAAAAATGATCAGGCTTTAAGTTTCGGGGATGATTTAAACTACTCAATTAATTATTCAAATAAAGGCAATAAATCATATCAGGATGTTGTTATTATGGCGGTTTTGTCCGGTGATATTCTTGATTGGTCCGAAGCTGATTTTGGTAAAGGCGTCAGAACTTCGAATTATATTACTTGGACTAAGAAAGAACTGCCCGTTTTGGCGGAAATAAGGCCGGGCGAGGAAGGGGAAATAGACTTTCGTTTGAAATTGAAAAAATTTGAATCAGATTTTTTGGGAAAAGATTTGTCGATATCATCTTATGCCCAGTATAGTTTAAGCGGGGATGGTTCAAAAACGGATGGCAGCAAGAGTAACGAGATAAAAAATCAAATCAATAGCGATTTGTCTTTACGGGAGGAAATCAGATACTTTGATAATGACAATATTTCTGTCGGCTCGGGGCCTATTACGCCTAAGGTTGGAGAAAGAACTTCTTATCGCGTTTATTTTACGGCGGAAAATAATCTGCATGCTTTGCGTGATGTTAGAGTTTCTTTAAATCTGCCGCCTTATGTTTCTTTCGGCGGCAAAGAAATCACTGATGTTGGCGGTTTGCGTTATGACGAAAATAAACGCCAGGTGGTTTGGGATCTCGGGCTGCTTCCAATCTCCAAATATCGAGCTGAAGCATCGTTTGATATCAGCATAACTCCGACAGAAGATGATAGGGATAAGGTTTTGATTTTGTCGCCCGGTTCGGAATTTTATGCGGTTGACAATGAAACCGGGGGAGTTATTAAAGGCAAGGGAACGCCTAAGACGACCAGATTGGAAGACGATGATATCGCAGTATTTGATAATTCAGGTAAGGTGCAATAGTTTATGTTTAAATTGATAAAAACCAGAAAAGACGGCGTTAGACTTGGCGAGCTAAAGACTGCGCATGGAATTTTAAAAACTCCTTTTTACATGCCGGATGCAACCAGAGCTTTTATAAAACTTAGTGATGTTAATGAGGTTTCTGAAACTGGCACAGAGGCTATGGTTGTCAATACCTTTCACCTTTATCTTCAGCCGGGGGTTGAGGTTATAAAAAAGGCCGGTGGAGTCCATAAATTTATGAACTGGTCGGGGCCTCTTTTATCCGATTCCGGGGGGTTTCAGGTTTTTTCTTTAATTCATAAGAATAAGAATTTAGGGAAAATTACTGATGATAAGGCGATTTTTAAGTCGCCAATTGATGGCTCTTCTCATGATTTAAGTCCGGAGAAATCAATCCAAATCCAATTTGATTTAGGCGTTGATATGATGGTTTGTCTTGATGATTGTCCGCCTAATGATTTTTCTCGCACGCAGCTGGAGGCGGCCGTCGAACGAACTATTGCTTGGGCAAAAAGATGTAAAACTGAATATTTGAAACAAATTAAAAAGAGAAAGCTCTCCGGCTTGAAGCGGCCGCTTCTTTTTGCGGTTGTTCAGGGCGGGGCAGAAATAGATTTGCGTCAATACTGCGCCGAGGAATTAGCCAAGATTGGTTTTGATGGCTATGGTTTTGGCGCGATGCCCGTTGACGCTAAAGGCAATTTTTTATTTGAAGTTTTGGAAAAAACCGCTTCTTTTATACCGGAGAATGCTTTACGTTTTGCGCTTGGGGTCGGCACGCCTGAAGATATCATTGCTTGTTCTAAAATGGGCTGGGATATGTTTGATTGCGTTATTCCAACAAGAGAAGGGCGCCACGGTAAGCTTTTTTATTTGAAAGCCAAGAAAATAGAGTCTTTTAATATAAATAATGCCCGTTTTTCGCTTGACTTTACAAAAATTAATAAAAATAGTAACATAGACGGGTTGAAAAAACACTCTCGCGCTTATTTAAAGCATCTTTTTCAGGTGAAAGAGGTTCTTGGACAGAAGCTCGCTTCTTTGAATAATTTGGAATTTTATCAGTCTTTAATGAAGCGTATCAGGGCGAATAAATAAAAAATAAAAATGAAATAATTATAAAACAACTATGAACACCAAAATGATCGCGACTATTGGTCCGAAGACCGAGTCGCCGGAAAATCTGGAGAAATTATTGAAACTTGGCGTCAGCCTGGTTAGAGTTAATTTTTCTCATGCTACTTATGAGCAGTATGAACGTATTAGAAAAATTGTTAGCGCTTATAATAAGAAAAATAAAGCTGACGTTAAGATTATGCTCGACCTTCAAGGTCCTCGTATCCGCGTCGGTAAAATGCCTGAAGGTGGCTTGCACATGAAAGAGGGGGAAAAATATTCTTTTGTCTTTAAAAAAGGAGGAGTCTATGAAAAAGGAATTATTCCGATTGATAATGCCGAACTTCATGTTGATATCAATAAGGGCGAACCGTTGTTTTTGGCTAACGGAGAATTGGAATTGACTGTAACCGAGATAAAAGGAGGCTTTATAAAAGGCACTGTTATTAAAGGCGGTTTACTCACTTCTCACAAAGGTATCAATGTGCCTTTTACCAATCTTAAGAAAGGCGGTATGACGCCTAAAGACATTAAAGATGTTAAATTCGGTTTGAAGGCCGGTGTTGATTACATCGCCCTATCTTTTGTCCAAACAGCTGAAGATGTTAATAAATTAAGAAAACTTATTGGCAATACAAAGAACGTCAAAATTATTTCCAAGATTGAACGCGCCATCGCTTTGCGTAACATTGATGAAATTGTCCAGGCTTCCGATGTTATTATGATTGCCCGCGGTGATTTGGGAATTGAAATACCGATTGAGGATCTGCCAATTGTTCAGAAATATCTGGTGCATTTTGCTCATTGGCACGATAAGCCGGCCATTATTGCTACGCAGATTATGACCTCAATGATTAAGAACCCGCACCCAACCAGAGCGGAAATCAGCGATATTGCCAATGCTGTTTTAGATGGCGGTGATATGGTTATGTTGTCTGATGAAACAACTATCGGTGATCATCCTTTCCAAGCAGTTAAAGTTTTGCGCCAGGTCGTGGAAAGAACCGAGAAATATTTAGACAAAGGAAATGTTATTCAATAAAAATATGAAGATACAAGATATTAGAGCTCTTGAAATTCTTGATTCAAGAGGCAACCCGACAGTAATGGTTAAGGTGATTTTAGATAACGGCGTTACCGGTTCAGCCATGGTGCCAAGCGGTGCTTCTACCGGCTCCTATGAAGCGGTCGAGCTTCGTGATGGCGATAAGAGCCGTTTCTTGGGTCAAGGTGTTTTAAGCGCCGTTAAGAATGTCGAGGAAATTATTAAGCCGGCTCTTATCGGTTTAGATCCTGAAAATCAGGAAATGATTGACGGAAAAATGATTGAACTCGACGGTACGGAGAATAAGGCCAAGCTTGGCGCGAATGCTATTTTAGGCGTTTCTTTGGCTGTTGCTCGTGCGGCTGCCGCCGGTTTAAATATTCCTCTTTATCGTTATCTTGCCAAGATGAACCCGGATTTTAGCGGAAAGTTTCAGATGCCAATTCCAATGATGAATATCATGAATGGCGGCAAACACGCCAATTGGGCAACTGATATCCAGGAATATATGATTTTGCCGATTGGCGCTAAGACTATGGCTGGAGCAGTTAGAATTTGTGCGGAAATTTACCAGAATTTAAAGAAGGTTCTCAAATCAAGATCATATGCAATTTCTGTTGGCGATGAGGGCGGTTTTGCGCCGGCTGTTGCCAGTAACGAAGAAGCTTTTTCTTTAATGGCTGAAGCAGTTCGCGATGCCGGCTATACTTTAGGAGAAGATGTTGTTTTTGGTATCGATGCTGCCGCCACCGAATTTTTTAAAGATGGTAATTATCATTTGAACAAAGAAGGAAAGGTTATGACCGGTGAACAGCTGGCCGCTTTCTATGAAGATTTGGGCACAAAATATCCAATTTTTTCTTTAGAGGACATTTTCTCTGAAGATGATTGGGATTCTTTCAAAAGCTTCACTGCTAATGGCAATAATTTAATTCAGGTTGTTGGCGATGATTTGTTTGTAACTAATGTTAAGAGACTTGAAAGGGGAATCGCCGATAAAAGCGCTAATTCTATTTTAATTAAGTTGAATCAAATTGGTACTTTAACCGAAACTGTTCAAGCGGTCATGTTGGCTCGCAAAAATGGTATGACCTCGGTTATCTCTCATCGTAGCGGTGAGACCGAGGACGCTTTCATTGCGGATCTCGTGGTCGCTCTTGGCACCGGACAAATTAAAACCGGCGCTCCGGCCAGAAGCGAAAGAACCGCTAAGTATAATCGTCTTATGGAAATAGCTGATGAACTCGGCGATGAAGCTGTTTTATCAACTTTTCCGTTTGCCGGAAAATAAAAATATATGATGCAGCTGATATTATTCGGCGCTTCTTTGTTGTTTGTGCTGTTTGGCCATGTTTTGATATATTTATTCTTGGTTAAAATCTTTGGCTTAGGCCTTTTCTCCTGGCGCTTAACTTTGATTATTGCCTTGATAGTATTGTTTTGCAGCGTGCTTATTTCCTCGTATTTGATACACAAGTGGGATAATCTTTTCACTCGTTCTTATTATATATTCTCAACCTTATGGCTGGGCGTGTTGGTTAATATTTCGATCATGGCCGCTATGGTAATTTTATTAAAAATTGCCATGTCCGGTTTTGGTGTGGTTTTATCGCCGGTAATTTATAGGAGCTTTTTCTTGATCGGCCTTGTTTTGATATCCGGTTTGGGTATTTACCGGGCCATGGTCCCGGCTGTTACGGAATACGAGGTTAAAATCAAGGATTTACCGGAAGCCTGGGAAGGGAAGAAAATCGTCCATATCTCGGATGTTCATCTCGGACCGGTTTATAGGGAGAAATTTCTTGATAAGTTGATTGAAAAAATTAATACCTTGGAACCGGAAGCAGTCTTTATTACCGGTGATTTTTTTGACGGAATTGAGGCCGATTTTTCTTGGCTTAACCATCCGCTTGGCAAAATAAAAGCGCCGCGCGGCATGTATTATGGTTTTGGTAATCATGATTTGTATCTCGGTTTTGATAAAGCTTTGAAATTAATGGAGGGTAATCCGATTATTGTTCTTGATGACAAGATGACCGTTGTTGACGGTTTGCAGATTATCGGTATTAATTATTCTTTTTCAAGCGATTTTAATTTGGAAAAAGAGATATTATCAAAAGTCGGTTATGATGCGACCCGGCCAAGTTTATTAATGTTTCATACGCCAAAAAATATCGCCTTGGCTAAAGCCGCCGGTATTGATTTGCAGCTTTCCGGTCATACTCATGATGGGCAGATGTTCCCGTTTAATGTCGTTGCTAACTGGGCTCATAAAGGTTATGGTTATGGACTCTTTGAAGAAGGGGAATTTAATTTGATCGTTTCGTCCGGAGTTGGAACGTGGGGGCCGCCGATGCGCACTGCTTCAAGAAGCGAGATAATTAGCATTACTTTACGTAAAAAATAAAACAATAATATGGCGCCGCTTTTGCGGCGCCTTTAATCTCAAAAAGATGGATATTTCTAAACTATCGGAAATCTTAAAAGACTTGCCTAAATATCGTTTTAAACAGGTGGAGAAGTTTTTGTTTCAGGATTTTATTTCCTCTTGGGACGAAGCTTCCAGTTTGCCAAAAGCTTTGCGTGAACAATTAGCACTAGAATGTCCGATTGATATCAAAGCCCAATTGTTTATGGGTGGAGTTAAGGGCGGTAAAGCCTTGATTGAATTTGCTGATGGTGAATCGGTCGAAACTGTTTTAATTCGGCAAAAATCAAAAGATGACAAGAGGAATACGGTTTGCATTTCTTCTCAGGCCGGGTGCCCTTTGGGTTGCGTGTTTTGTGCAACAGGGGATTATGGTTTTAAGAGAAATTTAAGCTATTTGGAGATTATTGAACAAGTTATTTTTTGGGGCAGGTTTTTGAAGGAAGAGGGGAAGGGCGAAAAAATTGATAATATTGTTTTCATGGGCATGGGTGAGCCATTTTTGAATTATTCCGAATTTATTAAAGCGGCTAAATTTTTAAATGATCCAGAGACTTTTAATTTTGGTTCCCGTCGTTTATCGGTTTCCACTTCCGGTATTGTCGAGGGGATTAAAAAATTAGCCGGCGAAAAGATGCAGATTAATCTGGCGATATCTTTGCATGCGCCTAATGATCATTTGCGGGCCGATTTAATGCCGATTGCTAAAAAATATAAGCTTTATGAAATTTTGAAGGCGGTTGATCATTATATTTTAAAGACTGGTCGCCGCGTGATGTTTGAATATTTGATGATTAAGGAGAATAATGATAGTGATAAGGATGCGCTTGAACTGGCTAAGATTATGCAAAAGCCTCTTTATATGGTTAATTTGATTCCATATAATCCGACTGGACGTTTTCAAGCATCTTCTGAAAGTCGTATGGAGAAGTTTAAGAAAATTTTAGAAGATAATAAAGTTTCAGTAACAATTCGCCATAGTTTCGGTTCAGAAATCGGCGCTGCTTGCGGGCAGCTTAAGGGAGGGAAGAAAAGGTAGTTTTGTTTGAAATTTAAATATAAGAAAGAAGCTTATTGCAAGCTTCTTTTTTGATATGTTTTTATATTGATTAATATTGTTAATATTGTCATTATTAGCCAAAAAATAAAAAATAATAAATCGATGCCACGGCCTTTTTCAATAATATTTTGCCCTTTTTCAATTATTTGTAAATATTCACTGGCGATGAAGTAAAAAAAGAAGCAGAGAATAGTGTAGGCAAAATTCCAGATTATAGTTAAGATTAAGTTTTTCATATATTTTCTAACGCAAACTAATGTTAAAAAATTATAACATTTTGTTGTTCAAGAAAAGTTAAAGAAAATATAAAGTTTGATTCTGCCATGGTTTTTTTCGTCCGAAGTTTGTGTATATACATTGTGTATACATCAACTTCGGAGCGGAAACTGATGCCTCGGCGGACTTCACGTTCGCTTTTCTTCCGAAAAGCTCGCTTGTCCTGGGTTAGCGATAAGCATCGTTTAGATGCTTATCGACATTCGTCTACACTTTCGCCGCCCAGCACGGCGGCTCAAGTTTGACTCATTTTTAACCTGTTCGATTCCTCGGCTCTTAGCATGATAAAATAAAAGAGCACATCTTTCGATGCGCTCTTTTATTTTACGTACCGCGAGAGGGAATCGAACCCTCATGGACTCGCGCCCGCACGATTTTGAGTCGTGTGCGTCTACCAATTCCGCCACCGCGGCAAACAACAACAAAAGCTTGTTTCATTGCTAAAAACAGTATAATGAATAATTTTAAGCTTGTCAAAAGTCTGATAGCGGTTTGTCAAAGGCTTCTTTTTGCTATATAATGAATCTATATTATTAGCTTTTTCGACTCTGTTTATATGGGTAAAATTTTGTCTATAGTTAACCAAAAAGGCGGTGTAGGGAAAACAACGACCGCTGTTAATTTAAGCGCTTATTTGGCTCATTTGGGGCAGAAAGTTCTTTTGGTTGATCTCGATCCCCAAGCTAATGCCACCTCCGGTCTCGGACTTGACCATCGCGCCCTCGAATCGGGAATCTATGAATCGCTTGTCCATGCTAAACCGGTGGTGGAAATTGTTAAAAGAACTTTGCAGGATGGTTTGAAAATCGCTCCCGCAACTCTTGCTTTAGCCGGAGCCGGAATTGAAATGGTCGGTTTGGAGAATCGCGAGTTCCGTTTGGCAAGCTTGCTTGATGAGGTTCGATCTGAGTTTGATTTTATAATTATCGACGGCCCTCCTTCACTCGGACTTTTAACCGTTAACAGTTTGGTGGCGTCAGATGCTGTTATAATTCCTATTCAAAGTGAATATTATGCCCTTGAAGGTTTAAGTCAGCTTCTTGAAACGATTAGTCTTGTTCAAGAAAACCTTAAGCCATCTTTAGGAATAATGGGGGCCGTGATAACAATGTTTGATAAACGCAATAAATTATCGGATGCTGTTTTAAAGGATTTGTACCAGTATTTTCCAAACAGAATTTTCCGTTCCGTTATTCCGCGCACTGTGCGCTTAGCAGAAGCCCCGAGTTATGGTCGTTCAATTTTACAATATGACCCGAAATCGCGCGGCGGCAAGGCTTATGAAGATTTGGCTCGAGAAGTGATTGAGATTGAAAATGGAAATTGGGAAAAAGCCGAGCCGATTGTTAAGGATGAATCTGAAGAAGAATAAATAAAGAATAAAAAGTTTAAGAATAAATATTATGCCGCAAGGTTTAGGTCGGGGCTTAGGCTCCTTAATTCCAAAGAAAACCGTTACTTACGGTCAGAATCCTTTTGCTTCGGGAAATCCATCCGGAGAAACTGTTGTTATTCTTGATTCCGATCGGGTTTTAAAGATTAAGCCGGAGCAAATTAGTATTAATCCGCACCAACCCCGCACCGATTTTAATGAAGCGGCTTTAAATGATTTAGCCGAATCGATTCGTGAGCACGGTATAATTTCTCCTCTTGTTGTAACAAGAAAAGGCGATGGCTTTGAACTGATTGCCGGTGAAAGACGTTTGCGCGCCGCGAAAAAAATTGGTTTAAAAGAAGTTCCGGTTATTGTCCGTGAAGAAGGGGAGCAAAAAAAATTGGAGATTGCTTTAATTGAGAACTTGCAACGCGAAAATCTTAATCCGATGGAAAGCGCCATCGCTTATCGCCGTTTAATGGATGAATTTAATTTAACTCAGGAAGAAGCGGCGGCTAAACTCGGCAAAGCTCGTTCCAGTATTGCCAACTCTTTGCGCCTATTGGCTCTGCCACTTGAAGCCCAAGAATCCTTGGCTGGCGGGAAAATTACCGAAGCTCATGCCAAATATTTACTCGGTCTTGAAGGTGAAGCTAAACAGATTAATATGTTGCGTAAGATTTTAACCGTTCTTGAAACAAGTAAAGAAATTAAGCGCTTAGGCGGAACAAAAGCCGCCAAGCCAAAAGATTATATCGACGCGGCCAGGGAGGAAGACTTGGGTGCTTATTTAAATACTAAAGTCGAAATAAAAAGACGCGGGCATGGCGGCCAGATAATAATCGAGTTTTATAGCGATGAAGAGCTCGGAGAGATGCTCAGAAAAATGAAGAAATAGCCATATCTTTTGGAAATTGATTAATTAAGGATTGAAATAAATGTCTTTTGTCCACCTCCACAACCATAGCCATTATTCTCTTTTAGACGGACTGACCAAGTTTGATGAGATGATTAATTATGCCAAAGAGCAGGGTTCTCCGGCTGTGGCTCTCACTGATCATGGCACGATGTATGGCGTTATTGAATTTTATCAGAAGGCTAAGAAAGCCGGCATTAAACCGATTATCGGGGTAGAAACATATTTAGCTCCAGTTTCCAGGCATGATAAGAATACACGCGAAGATGCCAGAAATAGGCATCTTATTTTGTTGGCCAAAAACGAAATTGGTTATAAAAATTTGATTAAAATAGTTTCTATTGCCCACTTGGAAGGATTTTATTATAAACCGCGCATTGATTGGGAAATTTTGCGTGAATGCCATGAAGGACTTATTGCTTGCTCCGCTTGTTTAGCCGGAGAAATTCCTCGTTTGATTACCGCCGATAAGATTGAAGAAGCAAAAAAGAAGGCCATTGAATATGATGAACTTTTCGGGCGCGGTAATTTTTATTTGGAAATCCAAGATCATCCGGAATTGGAAGGCCAAAAAAAAGTTAATGATCAATTGATTGCTTTTTCACGCGAGCTCGGCATCCCTCTTGTTGCGACTAATGACGTCCATTATTTTAAGAAGGAAGATGATGTCGCTCAAGATATTTTGCTGTGTTTGCAGAATAAGAAAAAAATCACTGACACGGATCGCATGACCATGATCGGTTATGGCGATTATTCTATGCGTTCAAATGCCGATATGATAGCGGCCTTTAAAGATGTCCCGGAAGCGATAGAAAACACTTTGAAAATTGCGGAAATGTGTAATTTGGAAATTCCTCTCGGTAATATCCAATTGCCATATTTTGAAGTTCCTGAAGGGTTTGATGGCAATAGTTATTTGCGCCATCTTTGTGAAAAAGGAATGGAGAAAAAATATTCTTTAAAAAAAGACGGCGACGAATGGACTATCCCGGAAGGGGAAAATACTTTGCCGCATAACATGTCTTTAGCTAAAGTTTTAGAACGCCTTGATTATGAGCTCGCCACCATTGCAAAAATGGGTTGGCCTTCATACTTTTTAATCGTTTCCGATTTTGTTAATTGGGCCAAGAATAACAAGATTGTCGTCGGTCCGGGTCGTGGCAGCGCCGCCGGTTCTTTAGTTTGTTATTTAACCGGCATTACCAATCTTGATCCCTTGCAATACGATTTGTTATTTGAAAGATTTTTAAATCCTGACCGTATTTCCATGCCCGATATCGATATGGATTTTGCCGATGCCAGACGCGCCGATGTCTTGGATTATGTTGCTCAAAAATATGGCCATGATCATGTTGCCCAGATTATAACTTTTGGAACAATGGCGGCCAGGGCTGCCGTGCGCGATGTCGGCCGCGTGCTTGATGTTTCTTATGATTATTGCGATAAGATTTCCAAGAGTATTCCGATGTTCATGAAGCTTGATGAGGCGATAAAGACCGTTCCCGAGCTTAAAGAAATGTATGCCAATGAAGCTGATGCCAGAAAAATTCTTGATTATGCCAAGCGTCTTGAGGGCGTAGCTCGACATTCTTCAACACATGCTTGCGGTGTTTTAATTACTAAAGACCCGTTAACGTCCTATGTGCCGATTCAATACGCCTCATCCTCCGATAAGACGATAATTTCCCAATATTCTTTGCATCCCGTGGAGGACTTAGGTTTATTGAAAATGGACTTTTTAGGCTTGAAAAACCTAACCATTATTGAATCGGCTTTAAAGATTATTAAAAATACCCGAGGAGTGGAAATTGATATCGATAAGATTCCGCTTGACGACGAATTAACTTATAAGCTTTTTCAGGAAGGCCAGACAACCGGTGTTTTTCAATTTGAATCTTCGGGGATGAAGCGTTATTTGCGGGAACTAAAACCAAACGAACTTGAAGATATTATTGCGATGGTTGCTCTTTATCGTCCGGGGCCGATGGAATGGATTCCGGATTATATTGCCGGAAAACATGGCGATAAGAAAGTTTCTTATCTACATGAAAAACTGGAGCCGGTTTTATCGCGAACTTACGGCGTTGCCATATATCAAGAGCAAGTCATGCAAATTTCCCGCGCTTTGGCCGGATTTACTCCCGGTGAAGCTGATGTCCTGCGCAAAGCCATGGGTAAAAAAATTCCCGCTCTTTTGGCTGAACAAAAAGAGAAATTTGTTGATGGTTGTGTTAAAAATGGAATATATAAAGAATTAGCCGAGAAGGTTTTTTCATTTATTGAGCCTTTTGCCGGCTACGGTTTTAATAGGAGTCATGCCGCTTGCTATGCGATGATCGGTTATCAAACCGCTTATCTTAAAGCTCATTATCCGGCGGAGTTTATGGCCGCCCTGCTTACTTCCGATCAAGGCGATACGGATCGCGTGGCGATTGAAATTGAAGAGTGCCGTAATATGGGTTTAAAAATCATGCCGCCTGATATTAACGAATCTTTCGGCACTTTTACGGTTGTTTCAAGCGGAACTAAGGAGAATAAAACTGTCTCGGCTGATGAGAAAGTAGATACAATTCGTTTTGGTTTAAAAGCGATTAAGAATGTCGGCGAGCATATTGTTGAAGAAATAATTAAAGAAAGAAAGGCTAATGGTCCTTATAATGAAATTTTTGATTTGTTGGAAAGAATTACCGACAAGGATTTGAATAAGAAATCCATGGAGAGCTTGATAAAGTGCGGCGCTATGGATAACTACGGAGAAAGAGGGAAACTTCTTCATAATTTGGAAAAACTGCTTAACTATAATAAAGAAATAGTAAAGAATAGAGATAGCCGGCAAGTTAGTTTATTTTTTGATGCACCGAATGTTTCTTTGGGCAAAGTAAAATTGGAAGACGCCGCTCCGGTTGAACAGAGCGAAAAGTTGGCTTGGGAAAAAGAGCTTTTGGGTCTTTATGTCAGTGAACACCCTTATAATATTTTTCGTTCATATCTTTCTGGCTATGCCGTTCCTCTGCATGCTCTAAAAAGCCATCGCGGCGATGATAAAACGGTTATTGCCGGCGTGGTTTCCAGTATGAAGAAAATTTTAACAAAAAAAGGCGAATCGATGCTGTTTGTTAAAATTGAAGACGCAACCAGTTCGGTTGAGCTTTTGATTTTTCCTCGCACTCTTAAAGAAACCATAAATCTGTGGCAGAGCGGCCAAGCTTTAATTATGGATGGAAGCGTATCGGAAAAAGATAGCGAGGTTAAATTTTTAGTTGATAGAGTAATGCCTCTTGATTCAGGCGCTCCGCAAGCCTCTGTCGATGCTTTTAAAAAAATGCGTTTAGAGAACCCCGGTTTTTCCAAAAGACGTTTTGGAAATTATGGCGGCGAGGAAAAGGCTAAAGTTTCTGTTGTGCCCAGTCCTCAGGCTGCTTCAGCGGAAGCTCTCGCGCCGCTTGCTGCTCAGGCTAAAAAAAATCCTTTGAAGATAATCATAAAATCGGAATTAAGTTCTAAAAGTTTGTCTCTTGTAAAAGATTTTTTCGCCGCTCATCCCGGTGCCGATGAAGTTTATTTTCGCCTGATTGAAAACGGTAAATCTCGTGTTGTAAAAACTGCTTTTAGAGTCGATAACAGCCAGGAATTGCGCAAAGCCATGGTTAAAGAAATATCAGAGATAGAGATTGTTTCCTGATAATTTTGGTTGCTTCTTTTTTAATTTGTCCTGATCATTCATTTTTGTTATAATTGAGTCAAATAAGTGCGATTATTTTTTTATTTTTTTCTATGCCACGCCAAAGCCAAAATTCTAAGCCAAGCAGCGATGCAAAAAAGAAAAAATCTTCTAAAGTTGTAAAAAAAGAAGTTAAAAAGAAGGTTTCAAAAAAGGAAGAATCCGATTCTTTGCGTCCGGTGAAAAAGGCTAAGCCGGTTATTGTCGATATTATTAAAGATGAGGATGACAATCGATATGCTTTAAATGATTATTCCGGTCGATCAGGCGCTTTTGAATATCCGGATTTTAAAGAGGAAGCCGAAGAAGTCAGCGAGCAAGTCGAGTCATACGTCGAAGAAACATTTTCCGGCGACATTGATAGCCAAAAAAAGTTTTTTGAAGAATTGAGTTCCGAGATTGAAGAGAGAAAAAAAGAACTTGATGAAAAATCGGCGGAAGAAAATGATTTTTCCGATGAAAAATTACTTGAACTGTTTGATGATGAAGAAGAGGGGGGTGAGCACAAAAGAAAACGCCAAATAAAAATAGGATTATATCGTCGTTTTGTCTGGCGTTTTGTTTTCGTAGTGGCGTTTTTAGCTTTGCTCGTGTCTTATTTTTCTTTTTCGAAGTTATCTATTGATGTTATTCCAAAAAGCGAGGCTATAAACGATAGCTTGCAGCTTAAAGTTTCAACTTCCAGCAGCACTCTTCAGACCATAGACGGACCGCAAATAGTTAGAGGTCAAATAAAAAATGTCTCGGTTAGTGCCGAGTCCGAATTTTCTGCCAGCGGTGAAGAATATGGCGGCGAAGCGATTAGCGGTCGGGTTAAAATTATTAATAACTACGGCAAGAGCCAATCTTTAATTGCAACAACCCGTCTGTTAAGCCCCGATAATAAGATTTTCCGCATTAAAGACACGATTAGCATTCCAGCGGGAGGCGAGGTTTGGGTTGATATTTATGTTGATAAGCCTAATCGAGATTTTGCCATTAAGCCGACAACTTTTACGATTCCCGGTCTCTGGGTCGGTTTACAGGATAAAATTTATGCCAAGAGTGAAGAGGCTTTTGTTTTTGAAGAAAAAAAGGAAATGTATGTCAGGCCAAGTGATATAGCGGCCGCGGAAAACGGCATTAAAGATCAAATTGCTAAGGAGCTGGAAGTGATGATTAGTGATGAACTGGCTTCTTTTAAGAACTCCGGTCAAAATATGACTGCAGTTTATTCTGCCAATGACGATGTTAAAATAGAAATTGAAGCCAAGGCGGATGATAAAGTCGCTAAGTTTAAAGCCAAAGCCTCCGGCAGTGCCGATATCGTATTTTTTCCTAAGAGTGAAATTGAAAATTTAGCTTTAATGAAGATAAAGTCCCGCATTTCCGATGAAAAGGAACTTTCGGAATTTAATTCCGGCGATATAGCTTATAGTTTGATAGAAATATTATCCCCGGAAGAAGCTCTTGTCCAAGCTTTATTTGCCGGTAAGATGATTGTTAAAGGCGGCAATGATGTCATTGATCGAGAGAGCATTATTAATTTAAACGCCGAACAGATTGCCGCTTACTTAAGGGAACAGCCGGCAGTGAAAGATTTTAAGCTTAATTTTTCCCCGAAATTCATTAAAAAGGCGCCGCGTTTGGTTGATAGGATAGAAGTTAGGCTTGTTAACGAATAAACTGTTTTAATTAAATAAAACTTTTTCAATAAAAAACTCCTCTTGCAATAAGAGGAGTTTTTGGTATTTTTAATTATTTATCCATGACATGCCTGATTTGATTGGCCAACGAAACGGCGTCTTTGAGGTCTCTTTGGTGTAGATTTCGACCGATCGCCAGGCCGGATGCTCCGCTTATCTTCATCTGCATCTCTAAGAAATCAAGCAACTCCTTATCATTTCTCTTGCTTCCGCCGACACATATAACCCGAGTGCGCCCGGCGGCCGCTATCGCTTCTTTAAATTTTTCCGCCGCTTCTTTTTTGTTTTTGGCGCCGTATGGGTATTTGATTTTTACGAAATCGGCACCAATTGCCGCAGCAACACCGGCTCCACCGGCAATCGTGTGAATATTTTCTTCATTAAGTCCTTTGGCTCTCGGGTACATCCAAATTATCGACAGAAGACCGGCTTGGTGCGCTTTAAATGTTGCTTTAGCGGCCTCTTTTAGCATTTCTGATTCATATTTTCCGCCCAAATAGACCGTGTATCCGATGCCGGCAATTTTTAAGCCACTGTCCTTTTTGAACTGAATTATATCTTCGACTTTCCACCACGGCTTGCTTGAGTTTTTCTCCTCGTTCGGCCCGAGATTGCTTTTACCGTTGATTTTTACTATATATGGAATTGTTTTATAGTCTTTGCCGTATTGAGAAATAAAGCCGAGATGGGTTGCAAAAGCGCTATTTTTAGTTCTGGCGGCAATTTTAAAAAGGTGTTCCGGCGAGGCGTCATCCGGGCTTATTTTGGGACCGACAAAGTCGTCATTTAAGTGTTCAACGCGCTGATCCCCGGCAATTAAAAGCAGTTTTCCGTTGCCGCCCGTTAAATTTTTAAAATTTTTTTCGTATTCGCTTTGTTTATTTTTTGGTACGTCGACAGGAATATTAATTTTTTGCATATATGTTTATGGTTATTTTTAAAATGCCCAACTTTATGCTATTATATCAATAATAGACTATTCCATTATAACACGCTTATGCCTAAAGATGAAAGAATTATCAGTCAAAACGAGTTTATGTCTCAAGCCGCAAATAATGCGCCGGAGGAAGAGTATAATCCCGATGACCATCTGGATGAAAGCAGCTTTAAACGAATGGGCTTTGCTTTATGGTTAGCGGAGAATCGTAGAAAGATAACAAAGATATTTATCGGATTCCTTATAGCTGTTTCGACTTTTTTCTTTTCTTTTACGATATATAATTTGGTTATTTATTTTAAATTCGGCAGCCCGGCGCAACAAATTGTTGAGGGTAATGTTAATACGGCCGCCAGAAAACAAACGGAAGATTTGGTGTTTTCAAGCGTTTCAACGTTTAAAAGTTCCGACAGCACGGACTTTGTCGTGCAAATCAAAAACCCTAACAGTAATTTTTCTGCCGGCTTTGATTATTGCTTTATGTCCGGCGAGGAAGAAATATATTGCGGAAGCGATTTTATAATGCCGGCCGAAGAAAAATATGTCTTATCCCTTGGCGTGAATCGTAAAGCTGCCGAAACCTCTTTTGTTTTAAAAAAGATTACTTGGAAGCGATTGGACACGAAAAGCATTCCCGACTTTAGCAGCTTCAAATCTTCTCGTCTTAACTTTCAAATAGCTGATTTATCTTTTTCACCGGCTGCATCCGGGATATCTGGCAATATCGATCTTAATTGGTTGGAATTTTCTGTTTTGAATAATACCGCTTATA